>JAJXXD010000007.1 GCA_021781285.1 bacterium
CTTTTGAAGTTTTAAGGGTTTCAGGAATATCGTAAACGTTTAATTTATAGGCGCTTCCGAAATTCGTGATAAATAAAATATTATCATGGGTATTTGCGCAAAACGAATTTGCGACAAAATCTTCTTCTTTGGATTTTATGCCTGTTTGTCCTTTGCCGCCCCTATTCTGGGCTTTAAACGTCGAGAGTTTGGTTCTTTTAATATACCCGTTTTCGGTCATCATAACTATCATTGCTTCATTCGGAATAAGGTCGATGAGCGCCGTTTCGTTTTCTTCCTGTACTATTTCGGTCTTTCTTGCATCTCCAAACTTATCCTTGATAAGTTTAAGCTCTTCTTTTATTACGTCTTTTATAAGTTTTTCGCTGGCGAGAAGTTCTCTTAATTTTTTTACTTTGTCGAGTATTTCTTCATATTCCTTAATTATATGCTCCCGCTCCAGATTGGTAATCTTTTCCAATTTTAAATCGAGAACGGCGCGCGCCTGAATTTCCGAAAAACCGTATTTTTGCATAAGTCTTTCTTTTGCCGCGGCCGGAGATTCCGAGGTCTTTATCAGTTCTATGACTTCGTCGATATTTTGAGCCACAATCCTGAAAGCTTCCAATATATGGAGGCGCGCTTCGGCTTTTTTTAATTCGAACATCGTTCTTTTTATAACTACTTCTTTACGAAAATCCACAAAAAGGGACAGCATATCCTTGATATTTAATATTTTTGGCTGATTGTTCACTATTGCAAGGAATATTACCCCGAATGTTTCTTCGAGCTGGGTATGTTTGAAGAGATTGTTCATTACGACCGTTTCGTTTGCATCCCTCTTTAATTCTATAACCACTCTCATCCCTTCCCTATCGGATTCGTCGCGAAGGTCGGATATGCCTTCTATCTTTTTTTCCTTGACGAGTTCGGCTATACGTTCCAGTATTTTAGACTTGTTTACCTGATAAGGTATCTCCGTGATTATTATTTTTGCTTTTTCGAAGTGATGCTTGGCTCTTACCTTAATGAGCCCTCTTCCCGTATTAAAATAGTTATTTATTCCGGAATAGCCGTAAATTATTCCGCCTGTCGGAAAGTCAGGTCCTTTTATTATCATTTTTAATTCATCTATACTGCAGTCCGAATTATCTATAAAATGAAGCGTTGCGTCTATAGATTCCGTAAGGTTATGCGGGGGTATATTGGAAGACATTCCTACGGCTATGCCGGATGAGCCGTTAACAAGCAGATTTGGAAACTTGGCAGGCAAAACAGCGGGTTCTTTTAACGAACCGTCGTAGTTGGGCGTGAAATCGACCGTTTCAAAATCTATATCGTCCAATAAAAACGAGGAAAGTCTGGTCATCCTGATTTCGGTGTATCTCATTGCCGCAGGCGGGTCGCCGTCTATCGAGCCAAAATTTCCCTGTCCGTCCACAAGGGGATATCTTAAGGAGAAATCCTGTGCCATTCTGACAGTCGCGTCATAAACCGCCGAATCGCCGTGCGGGTGATACTTACCTATGACGTCGCCGACGACTCTTGCCGATTTCTTATAAGGCTTGTTAAAATCATTGCCGAGGTCGTTCATAGCAAAAAGGATTCTTCTATGAACGGGCTTTAACCCGTCTTTAACCTCGGGAAGCGCCCTGCCTATGATAACGCTCATTGCGTAATCTAAATACGACTGCCTCATCTCGTCTTCGATATTAATGTTAATAATGCTCTTCTGGTCCAAAATTTTCTCCTTGTCTTATTATGTTTCCCTTATTATATTGTTTATTATCCGCCTATTCCGTTCATAAAATCGTTAGCCCATAATAAAGATTCCTTTTTCTCGGCTTTATCGTTAAAATTGTGTTTAAAACGTTTTAATTTAATAATACCGGAAACCTTTTCAAAAACGGCTTCGTCGTCGTTTTCTTTTAGAATATCTTTAATATTATACTCGTTATCGTAAAAAAGGCATGGCCTTAAATTGCCGGACGCCGTCAGCCTCAGCCTGTTGCAGTTTCCGCAAAAATGCTCCGACAAAGGACTTATAAAACCGATTACCGCTTTGCCGTCTTTGAACCCGAAAGAGCGGCTGACTCCGCTATGGACATCGGCATTATACGCATTATTTTCAGCTTGATTGCCTGTCATCAAGCTGAAATCGTCGAATTCAGACCTGATTTTTTCTTCTATTTCTTTAGACAATACCGCTTCGGCAATGTTTCCGCCTATAGGCATATATTCGATAAATCTTAAATCAAGCTCGAATTCTTTCGCGAAATTCACAAAATCTATTATTTCGTCATCGTTTATTCCCCTAATTAAAACGGTATTTATTTTTACCGGTTTAAAACCCGTTTTTTTTGCAAGTTTTATACCGGTCAAAACGTCTTTTAAACTGCCCATCCTTGTAATCTTCCAAAATCTTTCTTCCTTTAAAGAATCAAGACTTATATTAATTCTTTTAAGTCCGGCATTATAAAGTTCGGAAGCATATTTTTCCAAAAGAATCCCGTTTGTGGTCATAGAAATATCTTCTATGCCTTTTATGCGGCTCATATTTTCTATAAGGCAGGTCAAACCTTTTCTTACTAAAGGCTCTCCGCCGGTAATCCTTATTTTATTCACTCCGTGTTTTGAAAGAATACCGGTCAATCTTAAAATATCTTCATAAGAAATTACCTCGTTGTGATTCAACAGTGAGATACCGCTTTCCGGCATACAGTAAACGCATCTTAAGTTACATCTATCCGTTACGCTGATTCTTAAATATGTTATCTGCCTGCCGAAATCGTCCGTTAAAGGTTTTAAGTTGCCCATTTTCACATCATCCTAAAATAATCCGAAGAACGACTGCGGATTTTTAATCTTTTTTTGCTTTTTTACGGTCGTAGGCTCCGTTCCGGCGACATAAGGCATAAGAACCGGGTCTTTATAGCTTGAATCGGCAATCAGACCGGTATGAGGGTTAATTTCGGCAAAAACAACCCCCTTCGGTATGGCAAACGCCTCCGGCGGGTAAATATTCAGCGCATTTACCATATAAGAATCCCATATCGGCGCGGCGGTTATAGCGCCGACCATAAACCTGCCCATTGAATGAAAATCGTCCCGTCCGGTCCAGACCCCTGTTACCAAAGAAGAAGTGTATCCCATAAATATTCCGTCCCTATACTGGCTTGACGAACCGGTTTTTCCGGCTACGTAAGGGGTGATCTTCCTTATATTCGAGATGGTAACTCCGGTACCGTTCGTAATAACTCTTTCCAGCATATTTGTAAGCACGTAAGCAACTTGAGGAGATAAAACCTGCCTGCATTCGGATTTATAGTTATAGAGGCTTTTGCCTCCCGGCGTTAAAATTTTAATAATAAAAACGGGCTTACATTCAATTCCGCCGTTGGCAAAAGAACTGTAAGCCGCAGTCAAATCGATAAGCCTGACGCTTGAAGACCCCAAAGCCATAGTTAAATTTTTTACTACGTGATGAATCCCCATTTCATCGGCTAAATGCGCTACTTTATCTACGCCGACTTTTTGCAGAAGTTTGACGGCTACGACGTCTATGGAATGAGCAAGCCCTATAAGCAGGGTCGTAGGTCCGGTAAATCTGCGGGAAAAATTGTGGGGCTTGTAATATTTTCCGGGCACTCCGGTAGGATATATTACGGGAGTATTGTTTATAATTGAAGAAGGGGTATAACCTATGGTCAGGGCCTCCGCATAAACTATGGGTTTAAAAGCCGAACCGGTCTGCCTTTTTGCGTAAAGAGCCCTGTTGAACTGGGTCTGGCTGAAGCTGTGCCCGCCGACCATGGCTTTTACAAAGCCGTTTTGCGGGTCGATAGAAATCAAAGCCCCTTCTATAACATTTTTTTCCTCTAAAGAAAAAACCGGCGTCCTGTTATTAACGTAACCGTCGAATTTAACGAGTATTTCATATCCGGGTTTTAAAACCTGATTGGCGTTGCTAATAGTCCTGTATGTAAAATAAACATAACGCTGGAAATGCGAAGCCCACTTCATATTGGACACTGGCAGAACGCCTCTGAACTTCCCGACCGAAATAAAAGCGGTCTGACCGTCTTTGGAAATTCCGGTAACGAAACCTTTGTAAATACCGCCTTCGTATAAATAATTTATAATGCCTTTCTCGCCGTTAATTTTATTCAGCATCTCCCCGTAACTAAGCTCTTTTAAAGGTCCTGTATAGCCGTATTCATGGGAAAGCTTGGTTAAGCCGGTTTTTACCGCTTCATCGGCATACCGCTGAGCCCTTGCGCTTAAAGCGGCGTATATCTTGAGTCCGCCTTCTTTATAAACGGCTTTGCCGTATTTATTTATAATATCCTGTTTAATATACGCAAGATAATACGGAGCGACGCCGTAATATTTAAAAAAATTATGAAAAACAAGCTTCGTATCGTATGCCGTTTTAGCCTGCGCTTTCGTTATGAAGCCGTCGTTTGCCATCTGTTCCAGAACATATTTCTGCCTTCTTTTGGCATCTTTAAAATGAATATACGGGTCCAAAAACGAGGGCGCCTGTGGAAGCCCTCCGAGTATAGCCGCCTGCGCGAGGTTTAGTTTCCATACCGGAACTCCGAAATACGTAAGGGAAGCCGCCTGTATTCCATAGGCATTGTTGCCAAGATAAATTTGATTAAGATAAATATCTAAAATATCGTTTTTGGATAAATTATCCGCTACTCTGTAAGCCAAAATAGCCTCCCGCAGTTTCCAGATATACGACCTTTCATAAGGAACGAGGAGGGTTTTTGCAACCTGCTGGGTTATCGTGGAACCGCCTTCGACGATGTGTCCCGACATAAGGTTAACTATAAAGGCTCTTGCGATAGCTTTATAATCAAGCGGACCCTGGTTATAAAAATTTTTATCTTCCGCCGCTAAAAAAGCCTCCCTTACCTGCAGAGGGATATCCGAAAACGGAACAACCTCCCTGTTTACCGAACCTAAATAGCCTACGAGTTTTCCGCTGGATGAATATACATAATTAACTTCTTTGGGATGGTAGTCTTTAAGGGAAACAATATTGGGAACTGAGGAAGCAAGCAGATAATATAATACGGCAAAAATTATTATCGGGACAAAAATTAAAATAAAAAGTCCCGCAAAAATTATTTTAACTAATTTATTCTTCTTTTTTTTTGGTTTATTTGCGTTATTTTTATTAGCTGTTCTATTATTTGTCGGCATAAGTTTTAGAAATTAATTAACAGTATAAATTAAATTTTTACACATTTTTATATTATACAATATTAATTCTAAGTTTAAAAGTTGACGGCAGGAAAATATAAAATTTTTTTTATATACTCCAATATATGCCACATTATGTTATAATTTTATATAAATAAAATGGAGAAGAATATGCCTTATAAAGCCGATACGGTTTCTTTTTCCGGTCTTTTGCGGTGGGAAGACGTCGAAAAACTTATAGAGGACGTTAAAAATTCAGGGGTGCAATGGCATTACGTCTATACGCAGGCCGACGACGAAAAG
>JAJXXD010000097.1 GCA_021781285.1 bacterium
CTTTCTTACGAGCCCGCTGACTATATCTCCCTTCCTCTCGTTAAATTCGTTAAAAATATTTTTGTATTCTATTTCTTTTATTTTTTGGAAAATAACCTGTTTTGCAACCTGCGCTTCTATTCTTCCGTAAATATTTTTTTCGACTTTAAGTCCCAGGCTGTCTCCGACAATAGCATCGGGGTCAACTTCCAGGGCTTCTTCGAGGGATATTTCCATTTTAGTATTTTTAATATCCTCTACCACATGTTTAAACATAAAAACCTCGATCTCTCCGGTTTCTTCAGTAAAATGCGCTTCCAAATCGTAACCCTGACCAAGGTTTTTTCTGGCTATAGCAAGAATAGCCTGCTCTAAAGCCTCTACCACCAGATATCTTTCGATATTTTTATCTTTTGATACCTGGTCTATCACCGGATTCAAATCGTTTATAATAATTTGCGGCACCTTAAAACTCCTTAATTTTATAAATTTATATTATACGACTAATAAATTTCCTTTCTTTATATCGCAAAAACCTACCGTCAGCGGTTTCTTTTCTATCTCGTCAAAAATCGTAACGCCGGCGTTTTCGTTTTCGCCGGATGTATCCGTTATCTCTCCGATGAGATTCATTCTGCCTTCCATTTTATTTTTTAACGCTATTTTTACTCTTTTGCCTATAAATTTTTTATAGTCGTTAAACTTCAAAAGAACCCTGTTTACGCCGGGGGACGAAACTTCAAGGGTGTATTTAAATTTTATAATGTCTTTGACGTCCAGAATCATACTCAATTCCTTAGATATTTCGGATAAAGCCGATATATCTACTCCGCCGTCGGCATCGACATACACTCTTAAAATAGCGCCGCTGTTTTTTCTTGCGGGGAAAAACACCGCCCCCACAAGATAACATCCGTAATAAGGTACTATATCCTCGATAATTTTTTCTATATCTTTTATTAAATTTTCATGCATAAAACAAAAAAAGCGGGTATAACCCACTTTTATATAAAAACCCTGTCATAAAATCTTTTTTATATACTATCATATAGAATTATAAATAAAATTTAATAAAATATCAACAATAAATTTTATGCCTGTATCTTACCGAGTATAAAAAAAGCCCGCAGGAAGGAGCGCATATAATATTATAGGCTTGATTTTCCCCTTTAAGCATATCGGTTAGGCGGTTAATATTCATTTTTCCGGTTCCGCATAAAATTAAAGTTCCAACTATCCTTCTGACCATATGCCTTAAAAAACCTTCTCCCTCTATAAATATATCGAACCCGTAATGTTTCCGGCATATTTCTATTCCGGTAATTACTCTGTAATAATTTATGAACTTTTTTTCTTTTTCTCTTTTCGCAAAATTAAAAAAATTATTTCTTCCTAAAAAAAAACCTGCGGATTCATTTATTAGATTCATGCTCAACTCTTCTTTAATAAACCATGACCTGTCCGATAACAGCGGACTCCTGGATCCGGAATTTATTTTATAAAGATATGTTTTTGAAACGGTATCGCGTGTCGCGTGAAACGAATCATGCACTATTTCTATGTTCTTTACCGATATGTCGCGGGGCAGAATTCCGTTTAACGCAGCTTTAAACATATTTAAATCATAATAAAAAGGAAGTTTAAAATTGGCAACCTGGTTTAAAGCATGAACGCCGGTATCCGTCCTACCCGAAACCAATAATTTTACGTCAAATTTCGTAATAATTTTTATAGCTTTCAGTATTTCGTTTTCTACGGTTTTATTTCCCTCCGGCGCATTAATGCCGTTTTGAACCTGCCAGCCGTTATAATTAGTTCCGCAATATTCAAAAACCATTAAATAATTCATTTGATTATTATCCGTTATTATCGCTTTTAGAAAGTATATATCTTAAAGACCTTAAAGACAAACCTAAACTTTTTGCGGCTTCCAATTTAGAATTTTCCTTTTTTATCCTGTTTGACGCTATATATTTCTCGACTTCTTTCATAAAATCGGGAAGCGATATATCCTTTTTT
This sequence comes from bacterium, assembly GCA_021781285.1. Lineage (GTDB taxonomy): Bacteria > SZUA-79 > SZUA-79 > Acidulodesulfobacterales > Acidulodesulfobacteraceae > Acidulodesulfobacterium_A. The sequence goes on from JAJXXD010000097.1 coordinate 1,999, forward strand.
TTATTGACGCGATCGAATATATCGGCTATCTCCGCCATATAATTTTCGGCGTCCGTCCTTTTGAACGAATCGTTTCCGCGAACTTTGCTCTTTTCTTTTTTAGAGCCGTTAAAAATATAATCGGGGAGACATTCTATGCCTATTTCTTTCGGCATATCGGCAACGCCGGATGTATCGCCGCCTTCGCAGTAAATACAGGCTCTTTCGATAAAATTTTCGAGTTCTCTGGTATTTCCCGGATAACCGTAATCCATAAGAGCGGACAGCGCCTGCTGAGAAATGGAATTTATCGTCTTTGAAAACTTTTTTATAAAATAAGAAATAAGCGCGGGAATATCTTCTTTATGTTCCCTGAGCGGGGGCATCTCGATATTTATCGTATTTAGCCTGTAATATAAATCGTCTCTGAATTTTCCGGCAGATATTAATGCGTCCAAATCCTTATTCGTAGCGGCTATTATCTTAATCTTTGCAGGCTCTTCCATATTGGAGCCTAATTTTCTATATACCTTTTCCTGTAAAACTCTTAATAATTTAACCTGCGCCTGCATAGGCAGGTCGCCTATTTCGTCTAAAAAAAGAATTCCTCCGTCCGCATATTTTATCAATCCCATTTTATCGGCTTCCGCACCGGTAAACGCCCCTTTAACATAACCGAACAGTTCGCTTTCTATGAGATTATCTGGAATAGCGGCAAGATTAACCGGTACGAAAGGAATATTTTTAAGACCGCCCGAATTTTTGGAATAAATTTCATAAATCAGCTTCGCGGCAAGTTCTTTTCCCGTTCCAGACTCGCCGGTAATAAGAATATTATTAAAGGATATAGAAATTAAGGATATCTCGCTTAGGATATTCTTTATAGCCTTAGATTCTCCTTTTATTTCCCCTGCGGAAAGACGAGCGGATTTCAGATTATTTAATTCGTTAAGAACGGAAAAATAGTCAACCGCTCTTTTGACGGTAATTTTAAATTCCTCATTGTCGAAAGGCTTCGTCAGATAATCGAAAGCTCCCAATTTTATTCCTTCTATGCCGGTTTTAATATCCGAATACGCCGTCATTAATATAACGGGAACCTGCTTATATTTTGAGATAAAATCCGCTCTTTCGCTCCTGAAATATTTTATGAAGTCTATGCCCGACATTTCCGGCATCTTAACATCCGATATAATCAAATTAAAATTTTTTTCATCGATAAGCTTTACTGCCGAACTTACGTTTTCGGCGGTAAAAATATCGTATCCTTCCAGTTTAAGAAGTATAGCTAGCGATTCAAGAATAGATTTTTCGTCGTCTATTATTAATATTTTAGGTTTATTTTCCATTTAAAACCGTCATTGCGAGCGCAAGCGAAGCAATCTGATTATTAGTTATTTTAGGTTTATTTTCCATTTAAAAAGCAAATTAAGCCGGTATGTTTATTTTTATTAAAGTTCCTCTGCCCGCCCTGCTGATTATACTAGCTTCTCCGCCCAAGCTTTCCGTTATGGAATAAACTATGGACAGCCCTAATCCAAAACCGTTTTCTTTAGTCGTAAAAAGCGGCTTGAACGCATTTTTCAAGGTAAAATCGTCCATCCCTTCTCCGTTATCCGAAACGCTTATCGAAATATAATTTTTATCCGCGCCTTTTTTTATTTTCTTCGAGCCTATTCTAATAATTCCTGTTTCCGGCGCGCCGTTTTTAACGCCAACCGCCTTTCTTTCTATAGATTGTACGGCATTTTGAATTATATTGGCAAGTACCTGTCCAACCCTGCTTTTTTCCGAGAATATTTCCGCGTTTTTGCCGACGCTGTTATGTATTTTGATTGCGTTAAGGGAATACCTTAATATTAACTCTTCTAAAAATAAAAACAGGTTGAATTTTTCAAAATTTCCATTACCGCCTATAGTTTTAGACTTTATTTTTACAAAACCTAAGAAATCGCTTACCAGATTATCCAATTTATGGACTTCGGTCGTTATAATGCCCATTAACCTGCTATAGTCGCCTTCTTTGGAGTCCATATTATCCGAACTTAAAACATAAATAGACGTATTTATAGCCAAAAGCGGGTTTCTTATTTCGTGCGCAAGCCATCCGGCAAGTTTGCCGGCGGTCGTCAGCCCCTCGTTAATCTTAGACTCTAATTCCAACTGCTTTATATACGTTATATCTCTGAATAATAAAATATATCTGCCTATTTTATGTCCGCCGCTTTCCAGTTTAGTCATCCCAAACCCTAAAATCATATTTTTATGTTTTAATTCGAACCGTTTTAGATTATTTTCCGCGTCGGTTTCCCGGGTTATATCGCCAGACCCGTCATTCGCCGCCAATAAATCTACCGGAAAGTTTTCAAAAATATCGGATATTTTGACGTTAAATTTATGCAGAATACCGGATTTATGCTTAAAATCAACTTCGATATAATTTAAATTAAGCATCCCGATTGCGGCGTCATTCAAAAAAACAACCGAGTATTCTTCGTCGAGAACTATAATTCCCTGCGAAAAGCTGTTAAACAATTCCCTGTTAAAATTTTGCGAGCTTTTTATGAATTCATCCCTTTCGACAATCGTATCGCTCAGCATACCCAGTTCTCCGGAAAAATGATACAGCAGCCAGCTGAATATTAAAACTCCCAGTATATTCGTGCTGGTTATAAATAACAGCTTATCCGGATTATATAAAAAATAGGAGTGGTATCCTATGTCGAAATAGTACTGCAAATCTGCCGAAAGCCCTATAGCTATGGCAGATGCGATACCGAATATCATTACTCCGGCTCTTAAAAAAATAAATCCGGAAATTAATATTAATAAATAATATAAAAAAATGAATTTATCGTTTAAACCCCTGTTGAAGAGAACTACGAAAGATATAAAGACAAAATCGGCAGACAGCTGGACAAAGCCGAAATATACCAAAAATCGATAATTTTCCTTTTTTTTGAGATAAGCCAGGATTGCATAATAAATCAAGGTCAGTATTATTGCCGAAGCTATAAATAAGTAAACAAAAGCAGAGTAGCGGATTATACTTTTAAAATTAATCAGGATATAGGCGAGGATAATTACGGAAAAGGCGAGGATTCTGAAAATTATCGTAAATCTTATCTTATTGTATATATCTCTGTAAACGCTTTTATTATCGCTCTTCATCCCTTAATAGCTTTTCCGAGATTGAATATCGGCAGATACATCGCAACGACAAGCGTCCCTACGACCACTCCGAGAAATATTATTAACGCCGGCTCCAGCATCTGCGTCAGGTTATTTACGGCGTTATCGACTTCCTCGTCGTAATAATCGGCGACTTTGGCAAGCATTGCATCAAGATTTCCGGTTTTTTCTCCGACCATAACCATTTGGATAACGAGAGGGGGAAACAGCTTGGTTTTATTTAAAGCGGCGCTTAAAGGCGAACCTGAAGAAACATCTTCTTTCGTCTGCATTAAGGATTC
>JAJXXD010000046.1 GCA_021781285.1 bacterium
AAAGCCCTGGATGCAGCTCATGTTGAAAAAAATTATGAGCCGTTTTTAGAAATGACCGATGGTTGGGTAAAAAAAGGTTTTGACCGATATTTTTTTGCGTTAGGAATTCAAAAGAATCGAGAAAAACAAATCAATAAAAACGGCCCGGATATAGATATCGACTTTTAAGTGAAATTATCAAAAGTTTTGTAAAAAACTAATTAACGGGAGGTTTTATGAAAAAAATTAAATTAGTTATTTTAGGATTAACGGTCTTTAGCTTAAGTTTAAGTCTTTACGGCTGCGCGAGCATAGGCGATGAGATGGGAAGCGTATTTTCTCCAGTGGCCGTTACTTTGACGTCGCCTGCAAACGGCGCCGCAAACGTTCCTATAGACGTCGTCGTTAAAGCTTCTTTTAACGAAGCCTCTAACGCCCTGTCGTTTAACCGCAGCACGTTTTTATTAATCGGTCCTCGAGGAGAGAAAGTTAAAGGGACCGTTTATTACAACCCAAATTCCTTAACTAACTACATAGTTACTTTTACGCCGGCTGAACCCTTAATGCCGAATACCGAATACACGGCCGAACTCACTACCGGAATTATGGGAAACCTAAAGCAGCATCTTGCCAAACCTTATATCTGGAGATTTACTACGGGCGGGTAAACTTAGAACCAAAAACCAAAAACATTAAAGCCCGCTGATGAAAAGCGGGCTTTTTTTCTCCGGATAAACCCGGGAACCTAAAACCGAAGACCTTCTATCTATTCCAGCCTCTACCTTTTTCAAGTTCCAGCCTATGCTTTAAATCTTCGGAAAAAGCGTCTGGTTTAGGGGTTTGCCCCGGTTCATTTTTAAGGTTAGCCAAACGTTCGTAATAAGGTAAAAGGTAAGACAATAAAACGTTGTAATTGCCGGAATTATAAAACTTTATCATAGTTTTATTAAATTCAAGGCCGTCTTTTGCTTTAATATTTAAAGTCTGATAGCCGTTTTCTAATAAAATACCGTTTGCCGTAAGCCTGCTCGTCCTTTTATTTCCGTCCCAAAAAAATTGATGTCTGCTTCCGAATCCGAAAAATACGAAAGAACGGATAACCGGATTTTCAATCTTTGAAATTTTTTTAACGCCTTGAATAAACAGCTCGTCTAACCTGTCCGCATTAGGCGGAATATAATCGGTTCCGCCGATAGTCACCTGTCCCGTCCTGAATTCCCCCGGTTTGAGCGATTCGCCTTGCGATATTATATTATTAAGTTTGCAGAATGTCTCTTTGTTTATTTTAAATTCTTTATTTTGAAGCATAGATAATAAAAGCGATACGCTTTTATTCTGGTTTAAAACCTGTTGCTCGTCTTCTATTTTGTGGCCGCCGACGGTAACTCCATCTAAAAGAGTCTGCACTTCAGGGAAAGTCATCGGATTGCCTTCTAATGAGCATATGTTGTAAATATAATCGATTTTATCTTTTTTAAAAAGAAAAATAGCAAGTTCCTTATCCGGTTTTACGGCGAGACGGTAAGACGAATCAACGGCGTCTATTTCTTTTAAAGAGATATTTAATTCTATATCTAAATTTTCAGTGTTCATTATAAACTCCGCTTTTTTATATTATATCATACCCGATTTTTAATTCTTTTATTTTTACCAACTCGTCTTTGTTTACCTCTTTTTTCCAGCCCTTTTTATCTTTATCCCAGAAAAAACCGAGCTTTTTAATCTCGTCTTTAACGGCGTAAGTCTTGACGGCGCCGTTGTCGTTCAGGATGATAAGCACTAATTTGTCATCCTTGGCAACCGCACCGGTCCGGGTATCAAAACCCGTATTATCGGGTCCGCGGCCTAAATCTAATTCGTCTAAAAAATTCTTATAAGTCTTATAACTTATTTTAATGCCTATGCCGTTTAAAGTCTTCAGCTGGGAATTAATGCTCATTTTTTTATCGAGCATTAATTTTATTTCATTAATAAAAGGCATTAGGAGAATGTCTTTTTTCTTTTCCAGCGAAGATTGTTTTTCGATAGCCTCTATTAATTTTTTTCTTTTTTCCTCAATGCTTAATTCACTGTTTATTTCGTTTGTTTTTTTCATAGCGTTACACCATTTTTTAAATTAACTTTATAATTTATATTATATATAATGATATATATCATACTGTTTGTAATTTGTCAAGAATTTAATATAATATAAATATGGAATAAAAATAATTTTCCGTTTGGAATACATTAGGAATTTAAATATTAATTCATTTAGAATGCAATTTATATCCAAATATGGAAATTACGTTTATACACCCATTAGAATACTTATAAAACCTGTATTATAACCGTTTATACCCCTAAAAATCCGTTTACTTTCTTTTTAATACCCTATTCCTGCCCCCGCCGTCATTTAGTCATTACGGGGGTTTGCAATGGAACATTGCCCAGAAACGGAGTTTCCTTATCTTGCATTACTCTTTCGAGTAATGTTTTTAATGTAACAGAATATAAAAGTGAAGAACAAAAATATATTTTTAAGAAAAAACAAAGAAAAAATATTTTTACAGAACCATCAGATTTAAAAACTCTAACTTCAAAGCCAATACGGAAGACATGAAGAGCCGCTATATTAATACTTTCGGCTTATCGGAAAACGAATACAATATGGTTATTAACGGCACGCAAAAAAAGAATATCTTATAAAGCAGGAAACGGTTACCAGAATGGCACAGCTTAATTTAGACGAAAATATAACCGCGCTTATAGAATCCGACGAATACGCAAGACGGCTCGCAAAGGCGTTGGAGCTTTCCGGCGGACCCGACTGGTTTTTGGATTATGTAGAACACTACAAAAAAAGGACGCCTTTAAAGGATATCGAAGATTTAAGCGGTTATTTTATAAATTAAAAATATGCTATAATATAATCATTATGGAAAATAACGAGAAAGATAAAAATATAGAAATAGCAAAAATATATCTTGTAAGATTGTCGAGTCTTGTTAATATTCATATTTTAGAAACCAAGGAGAGATTCCTGCCTTATTATGTAGTCCTGTATTATTATTTATTTAACGAAATTCCTCCAGAGGCTCGGGATACGAAATATAATGATTTAAAATTATGCCGCGCTATAGTTTGCAATACCATTGATAATGCGTGGGAATGGGATAATAAAATCGATGGAGAATTATTTAATTTATTTTATAGAATAATCCAGGAAATGGGTTTTATCAATTATACCGAATTTATGGGTAAAACACCTATTCCGTTTCAAGAATACAGTAAATTTAGATATAACATGAGGGATAAAGTATGGAAATCATGTTAGATAAAATAACTAAAGGTAATATAGAAGAACTTTTAGATAATGCTACAAAAAAAATAATAGATTCGAAACTCGAGGAAGATATTTACCTTGTCCTTATAGGATTTTCTTCGATAATAGTAAGAAACGATTTAAAGCCGGATAAATTAAGGGAAGCTACATATGATATTGATATAATGGTTGCCCCTCGATTCGCTGGAATAGACAATCTTTTATACGAGTATGGTTTTTCGGTTGTAAATAAAACCGTCCCTATCTTGAGCCCCGACTACGTGGATAGACTTGAGAAAATAAAAGAGGCGGGGGTAGTTCATATTTTTTCTCTCGGGACATATGATATAGCTACGAGTAAAATAGGAAGGGGAAATCAAAAAGATTTAGACGATATTTTTTCTTCCGGTATAGTTCAAAACCTTGATATAGATAAATTAGAAACACTTTACAAAAATGCAATGGCCAATAGATTGGTCTTGGGACTTGATTCTCTTTATGAACAAAATTGGGATAATTTTATAAAAATGTATAAAAACTTTCAAAATATTGAAACTCGTGAGCAAAAAACCGCCATTACACCTGAATCCCAAACCCCCAAGCCGGACGACTTTACCCGGGACCTCGAGAACCGGCAAACGCATAAGCGGAAGTTCGGCCGGTAAAATAAGTAAAAACACAAAAACGGATACATAAAAAATTACACGCCGCTAAAACAGAGTAAATAAGCTATTTTATAGCTTATAAATCTTGCTTCCCAAGCTTGGTGTCGCGGGTTCGAGCCCCGTTTCCCGCTCCATTATTTACAAGGGTTTCATAATTCCGAGATTTTCTTGTTTTCGTCCACTATGAACAAACTATGAACACTTTTTTTATTTAGGCCGTGTGGTAAGGCTGTTCTTGCCGATTCTGCAAATCACGGGCGAAGGCGTCGAGTTTAGGGAGTATTTGGTTCCGGTGCCGGTTTAATGACGGCGGAATTCTCTTAGGAGAGGTTTGCTCGGATATTTATTTTTTCGTTGATAAACGCCTTTACCTGCTCGGCAATGGAAATAGCTTCTTTTGCATCCTACAATGTTATAATCTTTGAGGTAAACGGATATCTTGAATTTACGGCGTGCTTAGATAAAATATCAGGGTTAAATTTAAAAAGACTATTAAAACTTGGATCTATTTTTTCGCAATCATTAATTAATCTCCCGATATCATGTATTTTGTTTTTATTAGTTTCTTTAATTTCAATATCGTTAGAAACCAAGTATGCCTTAAGAAATTTCTCTACCGCCTGCTGCATAAGGAAACACACCGTAGTTTTAAACTCATTTGGGTTATTTTCAAAAAGTTGTTTTCCGGCGTTTAAGTTTTCATCCGCATATTTAATCCACTCCTCAACAGTCTCCTTATTCATACCGCCTCCCCATATTTAAGAGCATAGTAAGTGATATTTCCAACATTATTATTCTTTTTAAGTTCACTATTAGAAGTTATTATTATATCGTTGCTTATATTTAATTTATTCATCCTTCTATTTAAAGTTACAAACAAGCTATTTTCGGCATCATGAGATATATTTTGTTTTAATATGATAAAAAAATCGTAATCGCTGTCTTTGCGGAAATCTACCCTTGCGCGTGAACCGAATAAAATAATCTTATCGACCTCATATCCGGCTTTTTCGACTTCTTCGGTAATTATTCTTTTTGCGATATCGATGTTTTTGTCTATCTTCATATTCTTTTGCTGAAAAAGGCGTGCTTTTTCAAAACACGCAAAATAATATATATAATAGTTAATTATAGCATATTTTTACTTTATAAAATAACCGCTTAAATCTTCGATATCTGAACCGAACCCAATGTCAAAACAGTTTTTTTGTTTTTCTTATTCCTGATATTTTTATATGGTCTTTTAAAACCTCGCCTCTGCCGCAATGTCCTCAAAGAGTCCCTTGCCGTAAACGCCGTAGGGGACGCTCCTCAGCCTCCAGCCCAGCGCGAAGTTTAAACTTAAGTTGCTTCCTATGTCCGCCTTAAGCTTACCCCCTATGCTTGCCAATACCGAAGTGTCCGGCAGTCCCGTATAGGAGGATTCGTTCTTTACCGAAGAGAGGTCGGCATAGTCCCAGAAGGC
>JAJXXD010000020.1 GCA_021781285.1 bacterium
ATACTAAATCGGATATAGATAAAACCGTGTCTATTATTTCGGATGCATTAAATAAGATATTTTAACTTCCTCTGAGTTTTCCAAATTTTTTAACCGTGGCGGTATCTGATCACCCTAGCTTTTTCAAGGGTAATCATTCCGTCTTTCATGATTTCGTCAAGAAATGGAAGCAAAGAATTAAGTTTTTCTTCCGTATCCACGATCTCTACGACAACAGGCATGTCTTCCGATAACGCCAGCAGTTTAGCAGTATGTATCCTGCTGTGAGCGCCAAAACCCATTATGCCCCGTATAACGGTTGCCCCCGCAAGGTTAAGTTCGCGTGCCTTGATAACAATCTGTTCATACAGCGCTTTGCCTTTATATTTATCGGATTCGCCTATGAATATTCTTAAAAGCATGCCTTCTTCAGGAAGATTCATTATACCGCCCCTTTTATATTTGTTATAAGAAGTTTAGCAATTATAAAACCGATAAAAACCAGAGCTATACCTAAAATATTAGAAGCAAGAATATTAATCAAAGCAATTTTATATTCTCCGTTCCTAATGAGATTAAAACTCTCTAATGCGTAAGTGGAAAAAGTCGTATAACCGCCCAGTACGCCGATAAATATCGGCGCTCTGAACGGCGAAGGTATATTCGATTCCTCAAAAAGTCCCCATAAAAAACCTACCGTAAATGCGCCTGAAAGATTTACTATCATGATGCCGGCAGGAAAAGCGCCGCCGTAAAACCTATCGCCTATTATTGAAACGGCATAGCGCAAGAGCGTTCCCGCGGCTCCCCCTAAAGCTATAAACAGCAGTTTAATCATAAGAGGCAAGCCCACTTGTATTTATTGTGTAATAGTTATCGGCAATATATAAAGACATGGTAGTTTTGCCCGCCTGACGAGGACCGCCTACGAAAACCATTTTTTCTTTCAGGTCGTTAAGTATGTCTTCAGTTAAGCATCTTTCTTTTATAGCAATGTCGTTTTTCGCCATAAATATATCATCCTACTTTTTTTGACTTAAGTCAAAAATTTTATAATTAAATAATATATCATGTTACGAAAATTTAACATAAACGTCATAAAATTTTAACATTGATAATTTATAATAATAATTATCATTAGTTGGATTCACAGATTTTGTATTGCAATCTGCCGTGCAGCCGGAATATTGCGGCGGCTAATAACCGTAAACTATAAAAAGAGAAGGAACATAAAATGAAAAATACGGCATTTAAACGCGGAATAATCTCAAAAGACTATGATAATACCTACGCGATAAATTTCAAAAAATTACTTTCGCCAAAAATTTGCGCGATTAATATTGAATGCGGCTGCGGCGAAACTAATTTTGACGTTTTTATAACTCATAATGCGGATTTCGGGAGAATTTACGACAGGTTTGAAAAAAAATGCGTTTTTTGCGGACAAGATATTCGGGTCGAGTTTAATTTTAATATTTAACGTATCGTTTATTAAAGATAGAATGAAATTTATTCCTGAGATTGCGAACCAATAAAGTATTCGAGGATTTAAAATAAGAAGAAATAATTCTAACGCAGAACCGTCCGTAACACAAATTTAACGCAATCTTAACGCAATTGTAATATTTAATATGTTAAGATTTTAATAATACTGTAAGCAAGATCCTTTACTTCTATTTAACTTTCGGGGTTAATAATAAAATTAATCCCGAAAGTTTTACCAGATGATTTTAATCCTTATTTTATGTTTCGAGATTCCCAAAATTTTAATATAGACATTATTAAGAACCCTCTAAAATTATCTAAAAAATTACCGGTTTGCAAGAATTTAGTTTTCAGGGCGGTTATTTACGGTTTAATTTTTTCGGGGGTTTTTACGGCGGTTCTGTTTTATATGCAGAGCAGAGGGATAAGCGTAAGCGACCTTGTTTATGTGCTATTCGTTATAATTCTCCCCCTTTTTATAGGATTATTGCTGTCATTTCTCATTTCCCATTCCATTAAAGACGACATCGAAGATGTTTTTTCGATAATAGACGAAATAACCTCGATAAAAAATATAAGCGAAATTAAAAACAGTATCGTCTCCAGAAAATACTATAATCAGGAAGTGAGCGACCTGCATTACGGCGTAGAAAAACTATTGTCTAAAATACAAGAGATGACGGTCGATAAAAATATTTTCGAATTCGAAATAAATCTGCTTGAAAAATTTATTATCACGTCAGACCTTGTTTTAAACTGGAAAAACAGCGTTTTTTATATTTTAAGGGAGTTCAATAAAGCGATAAACGTATATAACATATTTACAGTTTTCGTTAATGAATCAGTTCTTGAAATTAATGTTTTCTGGAACGACCCGCCGTCCGAAGAGGCAAAAGAATCGTTCAATATATTAATAAAAAAAAGAATAATCGAAGATGACGAAAAATTTAAAGAATATGCGCAGAATCTTGAGCAGATAGTTATTACGCACGAGGCTTCCGTTTGCGATGCGGGCATTGCCGGTTCCGAATACGGTTCCGCGAGAATTATAGATATAGGTGATTGCTGTCCGCTGGATAACCTTTGCGGCGGCTTATCGCTTCAGACCAAGAAAATTATGCTTAATGCGCCGGAGGTTAACGGAATAGTCGGAATAGGCATCCAGTCAGGCGGTCAAAATTCAGCAAAGATGTTAGTTATTAACGCCATACTGACGTCGTTGATAAACGTCATAGGCTCCGCAAAAGCTATATATAAATACACTCAAGACCTCGAATTTTACGCAACCAGGGACGGGCTTACGGAGTTATACAACCAGAGGGTGTTTCGGGAGTTTTTAAGCAACGCCGTCCACAGGGCAAAAAGAAATAACGGTATTTTTGCATTCGTTCTTATCGATTTGGATAATTTTAAATCTGTTAACGACAATTACGGGCATAAAATGGGAGATAAGATTTTACAAGGTGTTGCAGAAATTTTGTCTGAAAATAAAAGAGGCGAAGATGTTCTTGCAAGATACGGCGGCGACGAATTCGTTATGATTCTTCAGGATGCTTCCGAAGAAGACGCTTACAGGATTATGGAAAGAATAAGGCAAAAAATCCTTTCTTTTGGGCTAATAGATACTTTTTCCGGCGATAACGTACAAATTACCGCTTCCATCGGTATATCCGTTTTTCCTAAATCCGCTTCTAACGAAGACGACTTGTTTATACTTGCCGATAACATGATGTACAAAGCAAAAATGTCCGGAAAGAACGCCGTTCACATTTTTCTCGAAGATGATTTTAAACTGGTTTTGAAAGAAATTAACGAAAAAAAGAATATAATTATGAACGCTATTCAAAACGACCTTATATTGCCTTATTTTCAACCGATAAAAAGCCTTAACGACAACGAAGAAGCACAAAGTAATTTATGCTTTAGCGAACTTCTCATGAGGATAAACATAGACGGAAATATAATTACGGCAGGGGAATTTATAGAAACCGCCGAAAATATGGGCGTCGCTTACAAGATGGACTTATTGCTTATAGAAAAAGCTTTTAAAAAAATTAGCGATGAAAATTACGGCGGGTCTATTTTTATCAATATATCGCCTAAATCAGTGATAATTTCCGATTATGTAAATTCCGTTAAAGGTTGCGCTTTAAAATACGGCATAAATCCACGAAATATCGTGCTTGAAATAACAGAAAGAGATACGGTTAAAAATATATCGCTTCTCGAAAAATTCGTTTCCAATCTCAAATTCGAAGGTTTCAGGTTTGCCATAGACGATTTCGGTTCAGGCTATAATTCGTTCTTATACTTAAAATATCTGCCGGTCGATTTTATTAAAATAGACGGCGAATTCTCGAGAGGCATAGTTAAGGGCGGAATAATGGATAGGGCGGTAATTATGAGCCTCGTAACCATAGCAAGGGAGCTAAAAATTAAAACTATAGCCGAATACGTAGAATCTGCCGAAAATATGGAAGCGGTAAAGGGATTAGGCGTGGATTATGCGCAGGGATTCTACGTAGGGCGTCCTTCGGGCGACTTGCCTAAATATTAATAATATTACGAAAATTTAACATAAACGTCATAAAACCGTAATATTAGTTTGATAGAATGGATGTTAATAATAAATAAGACGGTTTGACTATTTTGTAATCGTCTTAAGCCGGTTTAAAGAAATAAGGAGGGCGGTATAAATGGAAAATCCTGCATTTTTTGATAATTTAGTGAAAAGCGCAAGCCAGAACGCTGTTTTAATGAGGTCAAAATTTCTTAATATTATCAAGAGGCAGATAAAATTCTGTCCATCTAAACGCTGTGTTATGAACGTCAAATGCAAATGCGATGAAAACAATTTCGACGTTCTCGTTACGGAGGAAGACATAGAAAAAGTTTACGATAGGTTTGCCAAAAAATGCCCTGCTTGCGGCGAAACTATTAAAATTACTTTTAATTTTAAGAGTTAAATGCGGCTAATTTAAAGGAGATTTATTTATGGAAACGGCTAAAGATTTAAGAAATGAACTTCTGAACAAGGTTGACGAGGTTGACCTTGTAAAGCATCACTTCAGAACTATGTTTACGGCGGGAATGGGTTTTTTTACCGATGCTTACGACCTTTTTATAATAGGGGTCGTTATTGCCCTGCTTACTCCCATATGGCATCTCTCGACTCCGGAAATTGCGGTTCTTGGCAGTTCATCGTTAATTGCGGCGGCGCTAGGGGCTTATATTTTCGGCAGAGTGGCAGATATTTTCGGCAGAAAAGCGATTTACGGTTTAGAAGTAATTATATTGACTATAGGCGCAATAGGTTCGGCATTTTCACAGGATATTACCCAGCTTATAATATGGAGGGTTATTTTAGGTTTCGCCATAGGAGGCGATTATCCTATAAGCGCGATAATAATGAGCGAATATTCGAACAGAAAAGACAGGGGAAAATTAGTATCTATGGTTTTTTCCCTTCAGGGAATCGGATTAATAGTCGGACCTATGGTGGCCATTCTCATTTTAATGCTGGGAGTTCCGCACGATATAGCATGGAGAATACTGCTTGGATTAGGCGCCATACCTGCCGCAAGCGTGATATATTTAAGAAGGAAGATTAAAGAAACGCCTTATTACAGCCTTGGAGTAAAAGGCGACGTTTCCAATACCGTTGCCGCAATTAACGATATAACCGGAGCAAAAATTAAAACCGACAAAAATACGGCATTGAATTCAGCGGATAGTAATGGAAACGATGCCGGCATTAAATTAAAAACAAAATGGCACGATTTATTCAAATATCCTAACAATTTAAGGTTGCTGGGGACGGCAGGGTCATGGTTTTTATTAGATTGGGCTTTTTACGGCAATTCTATAAGCTGGCCTCTTGTCATGAAATCGGTTATGCCCCATGCAACGTTTATTCAGAGTCTT
>JAJXXD010000151.1 GCA_021781285.1 bacterium
TTTTCATAACGGGACCGTCCGGCGCGGGCAAAACGACCACTCTTAAAATGCTTATAGCCATAGAAAAACCTACCCACGGAGCCGTAAAATTTTTAGGAAAAGAACTTCAGGATTTAAAACCGCGGGATATACCTTTTTTAAGAAGAAAGATAGGTTTTGTGTTTCAGGATTTCAAACTTCTTCCCAACAGAACGGTGTTTCAAAACGTCGCTCTCGGACTTGAGGTGTCGGGAATTTTCGGCGATATAATAATAAAGAATGTTTCGGAAATATTAAAAGCCGTGGAGCTTTATACAAAAAAAGACGAGTTTCCTTTAAGTTTATCGGGCGGCGAACAGCAAAGAGTCGCCATCGCGAGGGCGCTTGTTCAGAATCCTCAGGTTCTGCTCGCCGACGAGCCGACCGGAAACTTAGACGAAGAAACTTCAAGAATCATAATAGATATAATAAAATCTTTCAATAACAAAGGCACTACCGTAATGCTGGCTACGCACGATAAAAATCTTATAAACATGGGAAGGGCACGGGTAATTGATATCACAAAGAGTTAATTATTTCATAAACTATTTTAAAATTGCGGCCGGAAATATTAAATCCAATATTTCCGGCAACGTCTTCGCTTTTCTGATAATGTCTTTTTCCTTCTTTATAATGCTCTTTTTCCTTCTCTGCTACATAAATATTTATAATTATATGAATACCTTTCAAAAAAGCAACGTAATGATAGTTTTTTTAAAAAATAACGCAAAAAAAAGTACCGTCGTTCATTTCATCGGCACGCTGAACGGCGTTAAAAGCTCCGTATATTACAGCGATAAATCTTCCATGAAATTTTTGGAGAAAAGAGTAAAACATCTTAAATCTATTTTAAAAAATACGAATCCCGGTAATTTGCCGGCATTTATAAAGATTAATTTTAAAAAAAGCGCCGTAAGCGGTATTTTTTTAAGCGATATTTATTTGCGGTTAAAATCGGTTAAAGGGGTTAAGCTGGTTTACTACAATAAAATGCTTCAGAATAAAATCGTCCAGTTTATGTTTTTTACTAAGGTTATAGGGCTTATTCTTTTTCTATTTTTATTTATATTATCTATTTTTATATCTTACAGCGCCATAAAACTCGTTATACTTAGAAAACAGAACGAAATTGAAATATTAAGGCTTATAGGGGCTACGAATAATTACATCAGGATACCGATGTTCATAGAAGGAGAAATAGGAACCATTTTATCTTTTTTCGTTTCTATCTCTTTTCTTTTCGCAATCTATAAGATATTTATATTTTACAGGTTCAATAGTTTTCTGGAATTTTTCCACATAAAAATAATTTTTTTAAATCCGCAGCAAATAGCCCTTGTATTTTTAATAGCGGTAATATCCGGCATCGCGGGGACGTATCTATCGTCTAAAAAATTCTTCTGAAACCAAAAATTTCATTTTGGGTTAAAACTGCCGATAGAAATTTTTAACACCGATATTTCCGTCCAATAAACGTGGACGGAAATATCGCTTTCGCGCGAATGACTTTGCAGGTTTTTAGGTTTTCACACCACGGGTGTCATTCCCGTGAAAGCGGGAATCAATAGAGATTTCTACCTGCAATTTTGGGTTTGAGCTAAATATCGGCGATCGATTCCAAGAGTTCGATATTTATATGCCTTTCTATATTTTCCGATAAAAGGTTAAAGCTGTCGTTTTTAACCGTTTCATAAGAACGGCTTCCGGCTTCCCTGCCGCCGTAACGGTATTTTTTTCCTTTACTTTCAATGTTTTTATTTATCAATTCTATTATGAAATCTTTAAATATTTCGTTGCCGAATAATCCATGAACGTATGTTCCTATTTTTCTATTATCCTTAGATAAAATGCCTGCTTCCGGCGAAAAACCGCCGCTCCCGTTTTCTGCCTGCTCGAATATGTCCGCGGCAATATCGCCGCCGGAATAATTCTTCGAAAAAAACGTCCTGCCGTTATGAATTTCGTATCCGCTCAGAAAAGACCCGCGCGCATTATCGTTAAGTTTAAATTTGTATTTTTGGTTAACCAATATCTTTTCTTCCGATAATTCCGTTTCCGTCTTGAAAAAACCGAAGCCCGATATGCCGCCTGCGAAAACGGAACCGGCGGAGGATTCCAAATTATATGGATCCGTTATCCGCTCTCCCATCATCTGAAACCCGCCGCATATCCCCATAATAATACCTTTCCCGTTCTTCTCGAAACTCTTTATATAGTCAAACAATCCGGATTTTTTAACGGCGGCTAAATCGGCGGCGGTAGATTTAGATCCGGGGATTATTATCATATCGAATTCATCTATTTTGAAAGGGATGCCGTCGAAAAATCTAACCGCTAATCTCTCGTCGAAAAAAAGAGGGTCGAATTCGTTAAAATTTGAAATATGGTCTAAACGGACTATTCCGATATTCAGCCTGCCGTTTCTGCCGTTATCAAGGGCGTTTGCCTCTCCTCCGCCGTAAACGTCAGACTTCTTAAAATTCAGGCTGTCTTCCGCCTCGATATGCAGGTTTTTAATATGCGGAATAACCCCGAGACACGGTATTTTAAGTTTCTTTTCCATCTGTTTTATTCCGGGTTCCAGTATAGACGCATCTCCCCTGAATTTGTTTATAATAAAACCTTTTATCAACCTCCTCCACTTTGGGGGAAGCAGTTTGACCGTCCCGTAAAGTGAAGCAAAAACCCCGCCTCTTTCTATATCGGCGGCAAGAATTACCGGAATATCGTAAATTTCGGCAAAACCCATATTTGCAATATCGTATTTAAACAGGTTTATTTCCGCCGGACTTCCAGCCCCTTCTATGATTATCAGGTCGTTTAATCCTGTTAAAAATTCAAAAGAATCGGCCGCTTTCTTAAGAAAAAAATCTTTCCTGCGGTTATAATCCCCGAAATTCATATTGCCGAAATGTTTTCCTTCGACTATCAGATGCATTTCCGTATCGGACGAAGGTTTTATCAAGATAGGATTCATCTGTCTTAACGGTTTTTTAAAAGCCGCTTCGGATTGGACGGCCTGCGACACGGCAATTTCAAAACCGTCTTCGGTAACGAAACTGTTAAGCGACATATTTTGAGGCTTAAAAGGCGAGCAGTCGATGCCTCTGCCGGAAAAATACCTGAGAAATCCCGCCGTCAAGGCGCTTTTCCCCGCAGAACTCGACGTCCCTTGAATCATAACGAATTTTGTTTTACCGATTACCATACAATAGCCATTAGAAAATATTTAATAAATTTCACGTCATTGCGAGCGCATGAGATTGCTTCGTCGTATCCTATAACGGTTTCTACTTTAACGTTTTCTACCGACGGTTTCTTGCTTACGTAGATTTATCTAATTTTACCGCTTTCAAAAACGCTTCTATGACTTTCGGGTCGAACTGGGTTCCGGAATTTTTCTTAATCTCTTCTAAGGCGGCATCTATGGGGAGAGCTTTTCTATACGGCCTATCGGTAGTCATGGCATCGAAAGTATCTACCACGGCGATTATCCTTGAAGCAATCGGTATATCTTCTCCGGAAAGTCCTGCGGGATAGCCTTTCCCGTCGTATCTTTCCTGATGGTGGAGTACGTCGTTTGCTATGTGGCTTAAAAATTTTATTTTTTTCAGCATATTATAGCCTATTTCCGGATGTTTTTTTATCTCTTCGTATTCTTCTTCGGTAAGTTTTCCTTCTTTATTTAATATAGAATCTTTTATGCCTATTTTTCCGACGTCGTGCATTGCCGCCGCATATCTGATATTTTTTATTTCATTGGCGCTTAACCCGAGTTCTTTTGCTACAGCGACCCCGTAATCTATCAGTCTGTCGCCGTGGGTTCTCGTATATGTGTCTCTGGCTTCTATCGCCTCGGATATGGAGCTTATGGTTTCAAAGTGCTCCTCTTCGATATAATTCAGCGTCTGCGCGTTATATGCCGCAACCGAAATTATGTTTGAAATATTGGATATAAAATCGACGGTTTCAACCGAATATTCTATCTTTTTTGTACCGAAAAGAAAAATTAAACCCAAAAAATCCTTGTCCGTTTTGACCGGTATTCCGATAAACGTTTGTTTCGAAATATCCTTAAAAAAGCAGTCGCAGGCATTATCATTATGGCCGGCATTGCTTCCCTCGTAATAATTAATAGTAGGATAATCGGAACTTAATGTTTTTAAACATTTACAGTCCTCTAATTTCATAAGCTCGTGCCCGTAAAACGAGCCGTCCATATTATAGTCTTTAAATAATTTCAGGGTCATATTTTTAAGAAACGGGCAATTTGTGCATTTTTGCAATATTTTAGGCTCCGGCGGACATTTTACGAACGGGCACTCGAATTCTGTTATGTTATAACAGTTTAAATTGCCGCCGAATATAGAACACCCCGTCATATTGCAGTTAAAGAATTCATAGCAGAATTTATTTTCTTCTTTATCTTTATCTTTAAGATACACTAATGCCGCATTGGTTTTGGTAAAATTCATCAATCTTTTTATCGAATAGTCTATGATGCTGGAAAGGTCCAACGAAGACGAAACAAGTTTTGAAACTTCGAGAAGATTTGCGATTTTTTGGCTTTCTTCTTTCTGCCTTAAGTACAGGAGGTTGGCATTTTCATATAAAGTAAGGCTGTATATAAAAATACCTCCCATCATGGATATGAATTTTGCGATTTTAATTTCTTCTTCAGAAAAATCGTGAGTGTCTTTTCTGTAAATATTTAATGCCCCCAAAATAAGAGAGCCGGCATAAATAGGAACGATGAGCATAGACGACATGCCGGTAAACTGTCTTTCCAGCTCGTAGTATATATCTGACAGGTCGGCCTTAAGATTGCCGCTGACCAACGGTTCTCCGTTTTCTATCACCGAGCCTATTAAACCTTCTCCGAGCAGTATCTCTAAATCTTTTTTTATGAATTTGCCGCCCTGATAATATTTAACGCAATTTATCTTTTCGGTATCCTCGTTAAGCATAAATATGGTTATAATATCGCTTTTTATAAAAGTTGCGGCGGTAACGGAAATTTTTTCGTAAATTTCGTCTCTTGTATTTTTAGAGATAAGGTCTTTAGATAAAAAATATGCTATATCGGGGTACTCTGTCGCCATATTAAAGAGATAAATTAATTTAAATTAATAATTTTCAAATTTTTTTATTCTTTCGTTTCTTAAATCCTTTCCGGTATATTCTTTAAGTTTTTTGATATTTTCCAAAATAGCTTTTTTCAGGTTTTCGGACGCA
>JAJXXD010000023.1 GCA_021781285.1 bacterium
CCGGCAGACGTTTTAACCGCAAAGGAATTTCTTGAAAATACAATCATGGATAATATTAGGATTAACCCTAAAATTATTATGCTTTTCTTCATTTTTTCGACCCCCCTTTTCATTTTCATTGTTTAAATTTTGCATTTTTATTTAATTATATCATATAAAAAACCGTAATTCTATTCAATTACCGGTCTCAAATCCCGATTTAGAAAATATTTAATAAATTCCAATATCCCGTCATTCAGGTAATTCATATATAAAAATTTCTAAATCGGGATTAGGAACGACCTCATGTCCACTTCAAAGATTTAGCCGCGGCTTTTTGCCATTTAGCATAATTTTCGTTTATAGCTTGAATATCCATAGAAGGGCTATAAATCTTTTCTATTTTTTTGATGCCGTGAAATTCGGAAGCCGTCCAGAAACCAACGGTAACGGCGCTAAGCCCCGCTATCCCGAAAGCAGTCATTTCCGTAAAACCTGCTTTCTCGACCGCCATATTTAAGATATCGGATTGGAACTGCATTAAAAAATCGTTCTCGCTTGCCTTGCCGTCAACCCTTAATTTATATTTCGATAAATCGAATCCGCTTTTTAAAGTATTTTCAAACTCCATAACGACGTCTTTGGTCTGATAGGCTAAAGATTCCAGAGCCGCTCTTATTATATGGTTTTTATTCGCCGCTCCCGTTAATCCGATAATAAGCCCTCTTGCGTCCGGGTCCCAGTACGGGGCGCCGAGACCCGATAAAGCCGGAACAAAATATACCCCCTCATTGGAAATAACGCTTTTTGCCGCGTCGGACGACTCGCCGGCAGAATTTAAAATACCAAGATTGTCTTTAATAAAACGAATAATTTCCCCGCCGGTAAAAATACTGCCTTCCAGCGCATAATAAACTTCTCCGTCTAATTTCCATGCGACGGTGGCAACTAATTTATCTGAGGCGTAAATCCTGTTTCCGGTTTCCGTCATTGCAAAAAGTCCCGTTCCGTAAGTATTTTTTATTACGCCTTTTTCAAAACCGGAATGCGCAAAAAGAGATGCCTGTTGGTCGCCTAGAATTCCGACTATCGGTATAGATTTGCCGGCGAATTTTTTCTCGATACGACCAAAATTATAATTGCTGTCGTAAACAAGGGGAAGCATAGATTCTTTAACGTCGAAAATTTTGAGAAGTTCTTCGTCGTATTTTAAGGTGTTTATATTATATAAAAGCGTTCTGGATGCATTAGAAGCGTCGGTGGCATGAACGGAACCCCCCGTCAGATTCCATAAAACCCAGCTGTCCACGGTTCCGAAAGCTAATTCTCCTTTTTCGGCCAGACTTTTAGCGCCGCCGACATTGTCGATTATCCACTTAATCTTTGTCGCCGAAAAATACGGGTCTAAAAATAAGCCTGTTTTTTCTTTGACTAATCCGCGGTATTCAGATAAATCTTCGCAGGCCTTGGCAGTCCTTCTGCACTGCCATACTATTGCATTATATACCGGTTTTCCGGTTTTTTTATCCCATAATATTACGGTTTCCCTCTGATTGGTAATTCCCGCCGAAACTATCTCGTACGAACCGCATTTTTCAACCGTTTCTTTTAAAGCCTTAACTGCGGAATCTAAAATATCGTAAGGATTTTGTTCGACCCATGCCGGTTTAGGATGTATTTGCGGAAACTCGTAATAAGAAGAATGTATAATCCCGCCGTTTCTATCAAACGCGATAGCCCTGTTGCCGGTGGTCCCCAAATCAAGAGCTATAACCGCCTTTTCCATAATACCCGCGCCCGCCTCTACCCGATTTATATTAATTATTATTATTATACTTTTTTTCTGCCGCTTTTAAATAGTCGTCGTATTGCTTTCCGGCTTTTATAAATTCGTCCGTCGTTAATTCCTGCGGTCTTTTATTTAAATCTACATTTAAATCCGCAAAAATTTTCTCCTTTACGTCCGGCGGAATGCCGAAAAAAGAAGCATATATCGAATTTTTTAGTTTTTTTCTTCTTAATTTAAAAATTTGATGGACAAAATAGCTGAAAAACTGGGAGTCTGCCGCCCAGAGATAATCGGCGTCCTCAAAATATTTAGGCGTAAGTTTCAAAACCGTAGAATCAACCTTGGGCACCGGATTGAAATTTGATTTACCGACGCCGAAAAGATTTACTATTTCAAAATTCAAACCGGCAATAACGCTTAAAGCGCCTCTTGCCGAATCGTTTTCCTTTGAATAAAGCCTTTCCGCAAACTCTCTTTGAAACATAAGCGTTAAATCAGAAAAAGCGTCCTTTTCTTTTATAAATTTATCGATAACGGGACCGGAAATTTCGTAAGGAAGATTGGAAATAACCCTTACTTTAGAGGATAGGTTTTTGCTTAAAGCGGCGTAATCGAACTTAAGAGCGTCTTCGTTTACGACGTTAAAACCGGGATTGCCTGTTTTTTCAAATTTTCCCTTTATTAAATTATAGTAAAAAGGGTCTATTTCTATTACAGTAAAAGTTTTAACCTTGCCGGCAATAAGTCCGGTCAATACGCCTTCTCCGGGACCTATTTCGATGACGTTGTCGGCGGCGGAAAAATTGCAGGAATCCACGATATCGCGGGCTATATCTTTATTCGTCAAAAAATTTTGTCCGAAAACTACTTTGTTTTTCTTATTCATAATTGGGGGTTCACAGCTCCCATGAAGGGTCGGCATTGATATTCAAGAATTCTTCCCTATTTTCGACCGGGTCGACGGAAGTTTTAAAAAATCCGGCGTATCCTATCATCGCCGCGTTGTCAGTCGAATGCGGAACGGAAGGGAAAAATATTTTCAAATTATTATTCTTTCCGTAACCGTTAAAAATAGACCTTATTCTCGAATTCGCGGAAACTCCGCCGGAGACGGCTACGGTTTTTACTCCGTAAATACGGCAGGCGGCAGCCGTTTTTTTATAAAGGATTTCCGCAACGGCCTCCCTTAAGGAAGCTAATACGTCGTAAACGATATTTTCCGGTATTTTCCCGGGACCGCCAAGTTTGTCTATGGTAGAAATAACGGCGGTTTTAAGTCCGCTGAAACTCATGTCTAAATCGCGGCTGCGTATCATTGGAAGAGGAAATTTAAAAGCGTTTTCGTTTCCTTTTTCGGCAAGTCCGTCGATAATCTTTCCTCCCGGGTAGCCGAAACCCAAATAATTGGAAACTTTGTCGAAAAGTTCGCCGCAGGCATCGTCCCTCGTTCTTCCGGCAAGCTTTATATCGTTATGCGATTTTACGAGATATATATGGGTATGCCCCCCGGAAATCACTAATGCTATAAAAGGAAAACTTTCTTCGGTTTCGGCAGTTTCGAGAAAAGGGCTGAAAATGTGTCCTTCGATGTGGTTTATTCTTATTAACGGAATATTTAGCGCAAAAGACAGCGTCTTTGCTTCCATAAGTCCTATAAGCAGCGACCCGACAAGCCCCGGTCCGGCGGTCGCCGATATTAAATCCACGTCTTTCAAGGTTATACCTGCTTCCGATACGGCGATTCTGAGAGCCGGCAGAGAGGCCTTTATGTGGTTTCTGGAAGCAAGTTCCGGAACGACGCCTCCGTATATACTGTGTATATAGTCCTGCGAATAAATTATATTAGATAATATTTTTATGCCGTTCCCGTCTTTTAAAAGAACCGCGCAGGAAAAATCG
Organism: bacterium; assembly: GCA_021781285.1. GTDB lineage: Bacteria > SZUA-79 > SZUA-79 > Acidulodesulfobacterales > Acidulodesulfobacteraceae > Acidulodesulfobacterium_A. The sequence continues at coordinate 3,668 of JAJXXD010000023.1, forward strand.
TCGCAGCTGGATTCAAACGCTAAATTGATAATTTTGATTCCGCTTTCTTCCATTAGATCGGCTTGTATTTTATTTTGAAAGCCCGCTTAGCGCCAGTTTAGAAAGTCCGGCGGCTTTTGTCCCCGGATAGTCGGAGATTACCTGTCGAAATAATATCGAAGCGTCCGAAGGGTCGGAAACTTTTAAGAATCCGACGCCCTGTAGATAAATAGCCATAGGAACATTTGGATTTTTAGGATATATTTGGGAAAATTTATGAAATTCCAATATCGAAACGGGATATTTTTTAAGGTTAAAATTTGCATAAGCTTTATAAAACATAGCGTCTGCCGTAAAATTAGACTGGGGATATTTATTTAAAAATTTACGGAAAGCTGTTGCGGCGCCGGTAAAGTCTTTTTTGTTATAAAGCGATAATGCCTTTTTAAAACCGTATTCCATCGAATTTTCTTTCTTAACGACGACGGATTTTACGCTTGTTTTTCCCGGCAAAACAGGTTCGACTTTAGCGAGCTTTAATAATTTTACCAGTTCTTTATTGACCATTAAGCGGTATTCCCTGAATCTTTTCTGTAGAATATTAAGATTGTGGGATTCTACCTCGTATCTGCCGTAAATATCTCTGATTTTAGCGTTCAAGCTTGAAATTTCCACCCCATTGTTTGCCGTATTTAACTGCATCTGATGGAGTTTTTTCTCTAAATATGCATCATTTTGGGATAATTCCGCGGTTTTTTTATTTAATTTCTTTACCTGAACTTTTAAGCGGTGTATAGAATCAGGTTCCATAGGAGCGCATCCCGCAAGAACCGATGAAATGAAAAATAATATAATAGAACTAAAGATAAAAGCCTTAAAAATTTTTTTATTGTTCACATTCATAACCTTTCAGCCCCTGTTTTATAAAACTTTAACGATATGATTTAATTTATCATATAAATATCGATTTTTCAATAAGAAGACTTTAAAGTCCACTCCGTATCGTAATAATTCTGCATTTCGGGAAATATCCGCGGCATAAGCCTCATCATTCCGCTTTCGTTAACGTCTATCATATACAGCTCCTGCCTTCCCGCAATTTCCGTATCGAACGTAATAATCCTAGAATCTCTGGTCCATGCCGGATGTTGTGCGCTGTAAGGGGTGTTCGTCACCTGCCTTTCATCTGAACCGTCGGCATTCATAATGCATACCTCTAAAGCGCCGTTTACGAAAGACGTAAAGGCTATTTTTTTTCCGTCCGGCGACCATGCCGGACTGGAATTATAACTGCTGTCGTTATAAGTAATCCTGCGCTGGCTGCTTCCGTCCGAATTCATTATATAAATCTGCGGACTTCCGCCGCGGCTGGATACAAACGCGATTCTGTTTCCATTTGGAGAAAACGAAGCCGAAGTATTAATTCCGTCGGCAAAAGTCAACTGCTTTAGATTCCCGCCGTTTACGCCTACGGTATATAACTCCGTATTTAAATGGTCGGGGGTAAGCGCCACGGCTAACTTATTTCCGTCCGGCGACCATGCTACGAAATCCGCCGGACCTGAGAGGTTAAGCTTTTTCGTTCCGC
>JAJXXD010000163.1 GCA_021781285.1 bacterium
TTTTCAAAGAGTTGTGAAGGTTGACGGTTTGAGTCTCTGCCTGTTTTTGGAAGTTGTCGTTTATTAATTCAAATAAAATATTGTTCATAATAAAATATATTTAAGCCGAGTTTTTATAAAAATAAGGATTGATGTTTTCAATCTGGTCTGTTTTGAATTCAGGCAAATCGAGCATTAACGGTATATTACCCACCCTGCCGTAATTGTTCTTTATGCAGGCGCTTACGGCGGTATTACTGTCTTCGTCCCCTGATTTCTCGACATACAGGCAATATCTTACCGCATTGTAAAAGGCGCTAGCGCCTCTTACCTTATCTATTCTATCGGCTATCTCGCCGTAGTCTAATTTTTTAGCGAGGATAGAATCTCGCTTTATTTGTTCAACCTTTACTTTGTTGACATGGTGTAAAAAAATAATACTGCGGCCGGAATTTACGATAAAAGACCGCATTATCTTGCAAAAATCTGCGGCGGCGTTATTATCGTTTTCATCACCGGGAAGCAGATTTGCGAGCGGGTCTAGAATATTAATATCGTGGCCTTGGATTAATTCTTCGATACCGCTTTGAGGGTTATAATAAAGCTCTTTCGTAAAACGGTCTATTTTGATTATTTCTTCATCGCTGTCGCAAATATAATGTACATTGTCCGTATATTCGCTGTCCAAAAACGGATATTCTTCGATTAACCTTTTAGTCCTCTTAACCACGGTGTATTCATCGTCTTCGCAAAGTAAGAGAAATGCGGCTTTTCCCGGATTAGTTTTTACAAATAATAAAGCGATATAAAGCGCGATATAAGTTTTACCGACCGAGCCGTTGCCTACGATTAAACTTAATTTTCCCGCCGGAAACATCATATTAAACTTTGTTCTTGGTATATTATGTATATTTTTTAATCCTGCCCCCATAGTTTTAAACTCTCGTTTTACAGGAATATTAGTTTTTTTTAAGTATTTTAAAACTAGTTCGCCAAGCCCCGCATCTGTAATCATCTTAATAAAACTGCCTGCATGCCTGATATTTTGCCTATTCTGCGCTTGTTTTAGCAGTATATTGGTTCTTTTTGCATCATATTCTCGCCCGTAAAAAATTTTAAACAAATCCGGTATTTGGGCAGTTAATTCTTTATCTACGCAATATCCGATAAGATTTAACTCAAACTCGAAGCCGTTTAGTTTTTCTTTGTTTTGTGCAAGTTCGGTAATCATAGCCGCAATATTGTCGTTTTTATCTGCATTAACCGATTCTTTATAAATTACAGGTTCTTGTGCTTCTTGAGATTGTCGCAGCTTAATTAAATTAATAATTTTATGGTCAGGGTCATCGATAAAATTAAAAGAGTCGTTTATTAACTTATATTCGCGGTCGTGATTGCTCAATGTAACTTTCGACGGCGGCAGGACGCAATTCTTACCGTCTGCGAGGAGTTCAATCTCGATAGCGAGTTCATCGTTTTTATAAATAGTCTGATTCGCTTTAAGCGCCAGCGTTTCGTAAATATCGGCTCGAATCAATAAATATGAATGAAAGCCACCGGAACCGGTAATTACGTTAATATTAAGGTTTAATTTTTCTAACCAATCACTTGCAAATGCTGCTCTTTCTTTATATTTGTTATATTCAGAAGGCTCCTGTTTAAATAATTTAGAACGGTCAAGTCCCTTAGTGTGCTTATCGTCAGCTTTCATATCAATATCAATCACCGCAACGTAATATTCTACGCCGTCAAAGACGGCGAGGCTACGTTTGCCAGGCCTGAAGCCGAGATTATAGGCGTGTTCGGATGAAATATTATCTTTATACAAGGCGAATATTTCATCTTTGGATAATTTTTTTAAATTATTCCAATCTTTACGGCTTGGAATTTTAGAATTAGGCAATAACGGGTGCAGGTCAAAGCCTGCATTATAAAAAAATTCAATAAATTCTTTTGTTTTTATTATCGGGGTTTTCATTATTTTTATCCTCAGCGTCGGGCTAAAGCCCTACGATGCTTATATTATTAAATGCGGCGTTTTATGTAAATTTTTTCCAAAACTGATTTTGATAGCTTTTTTAACGCCGGTTTATCTATTATCTGATTCGGCGTTCTAAGTTCTGCAACGGTAAGTAGACCTGGATAGCGCTTAAGAATTTTTACATCGAGAGCAAGTTCGGCTTTAATTATATTTTTCATATATAACCAATTAACTTGGGAAAGGTAAACTTTCCGCCCATCCACTTTTTCAACATATGCGGTTATTTCCGTAAACTGATATGGGAATTCCTTTAAACAAGCCTTAGTTTTTGGTAAAATGTAAATATAATTGTCAGATTCGTAATTTTCAGTCATAGGATCGGAAGAAACTAAATAAAAAAATTGCTCATCAAAATCTGCAACATACCCGATAATATTACTTTTTTCCTTAATTTCCATTATAATTTTTACTCCTGTATCTTAATTAACCGGTTTGATGTAATTCTTTTCTAAATATTTTTTAAGATCGGATTCGCGGAACTTATAATATTTCCTTATTCTTACGAAACCAATCTCCCTTGCATAGACGATATTTTGCATCGTTCTGTAGCAGATTCCTAAATATTCCGCTGCTTCATGCATGCCGTATAATTTTTCTTCATTATTGTTCATGCATTTATGATAAAATGCTTTGGAAAGACATAATAGGTTGTATTTTTACCAATTTTGGAGTTCAAAAATGATAAAATACGAATATATCGCAGACAAACTCTACGAAGCCGGATTAAAGGCCGGATATATTGCTGATTATCTTAGTTTAGGATACAAGGATTTAAAAATTCTTGAATTAAGGAAAAGAGAGAAGAAGGAAAAGAGTTTAAGAAAAGAGCCGAGCCTGTATAAAAAGTTTATTTCCAGTATAGATTTATCCAACGAAAGGGTGAAGGAATTTGCCAAAATTATTAAAGCAAGAAAAATAGATTATAAAAAATGGGATGAGTTGTTTAAAAAGTATGAAATCACCGATAACAGCTTAACAAAATTCCTTTTGTCCCAAAAATATTTTTATGATTTTTCAAATGATTCTGATTTATTTGCGGTTAAAGACTATCTTGACGATATTTGTATAAATGAAAAAATTAAATTATCGTCTAATGATATATATTTCTTGTATGGAAAGTTCCTAAAAAAGATTTTCGTGGATCCAAGAAAGGATATAGAATTTTTGCTTAAAAACGGCGTATCATATTACAATATAGCCAAGCTTTTCAATAATTCTCTCTCTGGTGTAAACGGACGGGATTTCAGGACGATGACAAAAACCTTTAAACGGCCGGAGGTAAAGCCTCATAAGCAAAAAGCCAACGAGGAAGCTCTTAAAAAAATAATTACAGAAAGCAAAATGAATGCGAATATTCTTAATGCGGCCAGGCTGGTTAAATTTTTTTCAAAAAGGGATGCAAATCATATAGTCCAAGTATTGTTGTATAACTCGGCGGACTGTCCAAGTACCGAGGTCGAAAAGAAGATTGAGCTACCGCTCGAGATGTTGTTCAAAGAAGGGCTTTGCGTATTATATGATAATGTCTGAATTTAATGATTAAGGGAACCATCATGGACGATTACTTCCATTCCCTCAAAACGATAAAGACTAAAGAACCTGTAAAAGGCATAAGCATAAGGTCGGTTTACTTAGACAATGTCATGCTTACCCATATCGAGTTCGAGCCCGGCAGTATTATACCGGAGCATAGACATTCCAACGAGCAGATTACCTTAATATTGGCAGGCAAAATGGATATGGCGGTCGGTAATAAAAAAAAGACAGTCGTAAAAGGAGACGTTATCGTAATTCCGGCAAATATAGAACATAGCGCCAAGATACTTGACGAATTTACCATTGCTGTAGACGCATGGTCTCCGGCGAGGGAGGATTACAAGTAGCAATGGAGATACAAAAATAACCGCATTAAATTATAAAATAGAAATGATGTTTTCCTACTATATTACTACCAAATTTTATAAAGTATTATTTTATTATTAATATTAATAAGTTATTAGCTACATCAACAGACTACGAATCTGCAGGCCGGGGGTTCGAATCCCTCTGGGCGCACCACACAAGACTCCATTTAAAATAAACATATGGAAATTAAATTTAATTCATTTTTAGAAGACGTTTTTAAGCGAAGAATAAGGTTTTCATGGGAAAGAAAAAGCCATATTGAAAGCACCCACTACGAGATGAATGGGGAAATGGGTAAAATTCAAGAAACTTTACAAAATCCCGATATAGTTGTAAAATCAAAAGTAGACGTAAGTGTTGAATTATTTTATAGAAACTATAAAAACACTCCAACTGGAGAAAAATATTTATGTGTTGTCGTGAAAAATAAAGAGGACAATAATTTTATTATAACTTCTTGTTTTACGGACACGGTTAAAAAAAGGGAATTATTATGGCAAAAGAGATAACGGTATATTACGACAAGGAAGGGGATTATTTTGAGGTAATGTTCGAAAAGAAGAAAGGGTATTTTAAAGAAACCGCTAACGATGCGGTAATGGAAAAGGTTGACGAGAACGGCGCTGTTATCGGGTTTTCCATTTTAAATATAAGCGCGCTACATAATAAACCCCTCGAAGTATCCCTCAATTATAACGCCGCATAAATCAAAACCAATGAAATATCAAAACCGGCTATTTATTTTAATAAACAGCCGGTTTTTGTTTTCAGAAAATCAAGGAAGCGATGCCGCTTAAAATTTTCCTGATAATTTTTAAGCATCTCTCCACCCCCTCCGGTACCTGTCTTTGAACTGCTCCCGAAAAAGAAACGGAAGGGTTGCTAATGGAGATTCTGAAATGAAACTCTCAAGGAGCGGGGGCGACCAGTTTGCCGATATAGTGAAGATGATTCACGAGGCGCGATATAATGCAATAAAAAACGTTAACGCCGAGTTAGTGAAGCTGTACTGGAATATCGGCGAATATATCAGTATAAAGTTGAAATCATCTTGTTATTCTGTCAAAAACCAAAACAATATAAGAAAAAGAGTTTTATATAAGATTATCCGTAAAGGAAAACTTATAGCAAAAGAGAATTGGAACGGCAGATAGACAGCGGCTATTATGAGCGGACCATGATTTCAAAGAAAAAAGTGCCGCCGGTGGTGACACAAATACATCACGATATTACAGATGCTTTTAAAGATACCTATGTTTTAGATTTTTTAAGTCTTCCCGAAAATCATAGCGAAAA
>JAJXXD010000016.1 GCA_021781285.1 bacterium
ATCTTCGCTCCCATGGAAACCCCCGGTCTGCGTCTGGGCGATAAAGCGTATAAACTGCTGAACCGGTTTTATGAAAATCTTAAAATCAATAAATATTTCGGCAAAAAAATAAAAAGATTCGAAAAGGGCGCAGTCGTGTTTGAAGACGATTCAAGGCTTGAAAGCGACCTGATTATTTTTGTTCCCGCCGGAAGCGCGCACGAGATATTTGCCGGCTCGGAACTGCCTCTTACCGAAGCCGGATTCATAAAAACCGACGACTATTTAAGAGTCGAGGGTATGGATGACATTTATGCAATAGGGGATTCAGCAAATCTCGACGGACCTCCTTTCAGGGGAAAGCAGGGGCATGTCGCCGAAATGATGGCGGGTATTGCGGCGCATAATATAAACGAAAAAGAAGCCGGAACGAATAATTATAAAGGCTACAAAGAGCATGTGCATATCTTGTGCGTAATGGACAACGGCAAAGGCGCCGTTTATGTCAAACGTGATGCGAAGAAAGAAACGGTAATTGTCCTGCCGGTAATAGGGCATCTTTTAAAAAGATTCTGGGGATGGTATTATAAAAACTCTAAATTAAACAGGTTTCCGAGGATTCCGGGGTTTTAATATATTTATTTATGAAACTGAAAATAAAAAATAAAGAAATAAAGGGGTCTGACGGGAGTTTTTGTTTGTGATTTTATTAATCGTCGCCCGTAAAATCCTAAAAAAGGAGACAGTTCATGATTAAAAAAACTTTATTATTTTTTGTATTTATTGTATTTATTGCCTCTGTCGTTAAAGTTCATGCGGTTCCGCTTCCTCATTCCGTTGCGCAGTGTTTTAAACACTTGCGGGCGCAGTCTTACAGAAATGCAGAAGTGTGGGGGGTTAAAGCCGTAAATAAACACCCGCGGAGTTTTTATGCCCATATGTGTTTAGCGGCGGCTTATCATAGGCTTGGAGATTATTTGCCGTCCATTAAAGTTCTCAGTCAGGCGACATCTTTTGTAAGCAATAAAGATGAAATGGAAATTCTTTATGAAGGTATTGGCTCCTCATACGGCGACGTCGGGGATTATAAAAACGCTATTATATATGATTACAAGGCGCTTGCCCTTGCGAAAGAACTTAAGAATATAGGAGAAGAGAGTACCGAATTAACCAATATAGCCGATATATATGGAAAACGGGGCGATTTTAAAAAAGCACTTTACTATGATAAAAAATCGATGGCATTAGCAAGAACCAAAAGAGAGATGATATTTTCATATAATAATATAGGGGCGGACTATAGCGATATGGGAAATTATACCGAAGCCATAAAATATGAGAAAAAGGGTTTAACTTTGGATAAAAGCATCGGTGATTATTATGCGATTGGGGTAGCTTTCTTAAATCTTGGGGATTCATATATTTATATAGGAAACTATTCGAGAGCTAAAAATTATATAACTAAAGGACTCAATATCGAGAAAAAAATAGGCGCTAAGGATTGGATAGCTTCAGGATACAGGTATTTTGGCAGTTTATACAGGCATGAAAATAATGGCAAGAAAGCCCTGTCTTATTACACAAAAGCCTTTGCTATATATAACAGCATAGGTGATTCCAAAGGGACGAAAGACTGCCTTTATAGGATAAATAAGATAAAAAATCAATAATAATTAATTTATTAAAAAACCTCTTTATATAGGGTTGGGGGAATGGATTAAATAAAGGAGCATGATTTATTTATGATTTATTTATGAAACTGAAAACATACGATTTGTTTCCCGCATTTTTTTCCTTTATTATCGACAACAGACTTAGAAGTTTGGTAGAAAATATGGAAAGGAACGTTGAAATTATGGGAGTTGAACGCGGAATGAAGGTTTTGGAGGCCGGATGCGGAAGCGGATTCGTTACTCCCGCTCTCTCAAAAGCCGTGGGAAAGGAAGGATTTGTAATTTCCGTAGATATTCAGGAAAAGATGATAGAAAAAGCTAAAAAGAAAAGGGGATATTTGCAAAACGTAGATTTTAGAATATCCAGCGTATCGGACTTAAATTCAATCGAAGACGGCGGGATAGACTTAGCGTTTTTATATTATTCGTTTCACGAGATTAATAATAAAGAAGGAGCCGTCGGCGAATTACGCCGCGTATTGAAACCAAACGGCATACTGTCAATTAAAGAGCCAAGATTCGAGGTTTCCGGCAAAGACAGGGAGTCTTATAAAGAGTTCATAACGGGACACGGTTTTGCGTCTGCCGAAAGCCCAAAAGACTGCGATTTATTGGGCTGTTATCTCAAATTTATCAAACGTTGACGCGCGCCGCGCCGGCTTAAACCAGTCCGGATTTTTTTACTTCTTCAAGATACATCAAAGCGTTGGTATTCATTTCGAGAACATCGGAAATCGAGGCGGAAGGGTTAATTCTCTTAAAAAGGGCGTCCGCCGTAATATAATCGGCGCTGTTATATGCATCCATAAATTCTGCTAATTCTCCTAACTTTCCTTTGTGTTCGACTAACGCTTCATAAATGACGTGGTCTATAGTTATTTTATCGAATAATTCTTTAATGGACATTCCCAGAGCTACATTGACTAAAGAAAGCATCCCCGCCAAAAAGGCTTTATCCGAAAGCCCCTTGTTTATATATTTTTTGCATATATCTTCCATCATTCTGCCTTTTATCATAGCGCTTTCTAGCAAAGGGTCAGACCTGAAGTCGCTTTTTTTGGAAGCGAGAACTATGGTGAGTATCCATCTGGAAACATTGTCGTATCCCAAAAGCGCTATAGCCTGTTTTACCGAAGATATTTTTGCCATAAATTCGTAAGCTACCGAATTTATAAGCGTAAGCAGGCGATATATCAGGTCCGGGGCCATTTTAAAAAGCGATTCGATTTCTTCTATATCCGCATTAGCCTGAAAGGAATTAAATATATTAAGCAGTATTACATAATCGGGGTCTAACGTAACGGAAGAAATTATGGAAGGCTTTTGAAAAAAATAACCCTGAAACAAGTCGAAGCCGAGGCTTTTGTAAAACTGGAAGTCTTCGTCGGTTTCGACTTTAGAGGCTATTAATTTCGCCCCGCAGCCTTTCAGGAGCATAAGCATTTCTTTTATTTCGGTCTTTGAATATTGTCTAACATCGAGTTTGACGTAATCGGACAAAGACAGAAGCGGTTCCCATACTTCGTCGTATGTAAAATTATTTAGAGAAATCCTAAACCCTTTGCTTTTAAATTCTTTAACGATAGAAATGGCATTGCCGTCGATTGTGCTTGTTTCAAGTATTTCAAGTACAATCTTGTCTTTCGGCAAAAGCTCTATCATACCCCTTTTTAAAATATCGGGAGTTACGTTTATAAATGCAGGATTTTCTCCCATCAGGACTTTAAGCCCCATATCGTATATATTTTCAAGTACGTTTGCGGTAGCGCTTAAATTATCGGATATCGATACGCCGGAAGAGTTTTCTTCGGCAGTGCTTCTGAATAGTATTTCATATCCGAATATGCTTTTGTCGGCGGTTATTATGGGCTGTCTGCCGATGAAGATTTGTTTGTTCATACTCCCCCCAACGCAATTAAATAATGAAAAGTTAATCTTTATATATTTTTTATATAATACCTTTAATTTTAAGTCAATTAAAATCTTTATTAAATATAGATAAAAATATTATAATGGTTTATCATAATGTAGAATGAAGATAATTATACAATAGATTGGAGGCGTAAGGATGGAAACGACGAAGTTGTACTTTGAATGCGAAAATTGCGGACAGCCGTTTGACATCGAAATAAGCAGCGGAGATTTTGAATGCATAAAGGAATGCGTATATGAGTTCAAAAGCGAATTTCATTGCTGCGGCAAAAACATCGAGATAAAAATAAACGTACGGCAATATCCGACAGGCGCATATAATAGTCATGATATATATTATAAGGGGCTTAGAAATTTAAGGACCGGCGATAATTTTAACTACATTGTGAATAAAATAACTTAAGGGGGAGGGGCAATAAAAATGGAACATGATTTATCTAAGGAAAAAAAAGAATTAGAAAAAGAAAAGAGTGATTTGGAAAAGCAAATCGCGGAAATTATCGCTAAAAAAGGCAATGATTTTTTTAATAAATTCAAAAAGGAAATTGAACTTGAAATAGAAATCGAATTTAAGAAATTTGCTTACGAAAAAATAGAAAAAAAGGAAAAGGAAAACGATATCGACAATATCAAAACCGATATTTTGTCGTTAAGAGTGCTATTAAAATACGCGACCAGAAATGACGGATAGACAAAAACAAAATAAAAGTTATTGATAATTGATAATAGATAATAGAAATAAATAATATTTGATTTAACAAAGGAGGGCAAAATAATGACGTTAAATGAACAAATAAAATCCGACTTTTTAACCGCCAGAAAAAATAACGATAATACAAAAAAGAATATACTTACGATGATTCTTAGCGATGCGCTGAAACTTACAAAAGAGAAGAATCATAGCGATACCGTAAACGACGACGATATTATTAAAATAATAAAATCATGGATAAAAAAAACGGAACAGTCTATCGAAATATTAACGGCTAACAACAAAGACGCATCGGAGCTTTCTAAAGAAAAAGAGATACTTTTATCGTATATTCCAAAAACATGGTCGCATGAAGAAACCAGAACGCATATCGAAAGGATTTCTAAAGAAAAAAACAGCAAGGAAATCGGCGTTATAATGAGAGAGCTTAAAACCGATTATAACGGTTTATACGACAGCAAAACCGCGTCCGAAATTATCAAGAGCTTATAAAATATAAAAAGGGAATATTTATTATAAGTGCGTATTATGTATGGGGTATTATGCGAACTGCGGTTTTAACCGGTAGGCGCCGCGGGCGCGATCTCGGTCTCGATAAAATTGCTCAATACGATTTGAGCGTAATTTTTACAAGTATAGCCGATTTAAATAGCCGCTTGACAAATAGTGAAGTATTCAATATTATATAGAAAATAAGATAAGAATGGATTAATCGACGATTTTAGCGTTAGATTAAAACGGACTACGCAGGGATATTACTTATGGGAAGTTTTATTAAAGATTTCAAAACGTTTTTACAGCGCGGTAATGTAATTGACATGGCCGTGGCATTTGTAGTCGGTGTAGCTTTTTCCGCCATTGTCACTTCCTTGGTGAAAAATGTGATAATG
>JAJXXD010000065.1 GCA_021781285.1 bacterium
GCCGTAATTCGACAGGGAAGGGCCGAGCGTTCCGCCTAACCCCTTAATTATATGACAATCTATACAGTTATAATAATTAAAAAGATATTGCCCCCGATTATTTTCATATCCATGCGCACTTTTAGCCGGGGTTAAACAAAATGCGGAAAATAGTAAAACCGCTCCCGCATATATAAAAATCAAAGCGGATAAAGCCGTTTTTTTATAATAATTATTTTTGAAATTCATTTTTTTCAACCTCTGCATTATTTAACGATATTTGTTTTGAATTCCGTTTATTCTTATTTTCTATCTTGTTGCCGTATCTATAGTTACTTCTACCATCATTCCGGGCTTTAAAATATGTCTGCCGTCGTTTAATATTCTGATCCTTACGGGAAGTCTGTGCGTTACTTTGGTAAATGTTCCCGAGGGATTATTAGTAGGGATTAAGGCAAATTTTGAAGTACTGACCGAACCCACAAATTCTACCGTTCCCTTAAAAACCTTTCCCGGAAATGAATCTACGGCAATTTTAACGGGATCTCCCGTTTTAATATTACCGATGACCGTTTCTTTTATATTTGCCGTTACCCAAACCCTTCTTATATTATTCTCCATTACTATCGGGGTTCCGGGCATAACATATTCCCCTATATAAGACATTTTTTCCGATACTATACCGTTAATAGGCGAGTATATGAATGTATTCTTATAGTTTGCAAGAGCAACTTTATAAGCGGCTTTAGCTATTTGAACATTTGCTTCAAGCGGCTTAAGCGTAGTAATATTGTTGGCGGCAACATTGTTTTTTAAATAATTGGATTGAAAATAGTTTCTTCTGGCGGTGCCGAGAGCCGATATCGCCATTAGATAAGCCTGTTTAGAAACCAAATACGCAGTTTTTACGGCATCAAACTGCTGTTTTGTAATAAATTCCTTTTTTAACAGCGATAAGTCGCGGTTATAATCTCTTTTATCCAATTCATACGTAAGTTTTGCCTTGCGCAAATTTGCAAGGGCGGTCCTGTAAGAAAGTTTTGCAATATAATAAGAATTATAATTTGACCCTATATATTCGCCTATATTCCCGCCTGCGCTGAATAATTTTGCTTTAGCGAGATTATAATTGGCTTTTGCCTGAAGCATTGCGGGATAATAAGTCGAATCGTTTATTTTGGCAATTAAAAGACCTTTCTTGACGAATTCATTTTTATGGACGTATATGGTTTTAATATTGCCCGGAACCATTGTGCTGACGGAAACTATATGCCCGTCAACCTCCGCGTCTTCGGTATAAACGTGCGTAAGTCCAAAAAGATACCACCTTAAAACGAATATGCCTCCTATTATCGCGAGTAAAAGTATAACGGAAGCGGTGATGATGTTTTTTTTATTAAATTTACTATCATTTAAACCGTTGCCGCCTGTTTTAGTTTCGGTTTTTTCGTTTTCCCCGTTCATCGGATATCACCCATTAATTATTATAAAAGAATAAATATTAAATAATTTTAATTAAATTTATCGACGGTTAAACTTATAAGCTTTCTTTTAAAAGAGCCTATGAGCCTTTTTAAATCCATAGCCGATTCGTAATAACTTAATTTTGCGGAAAGAAGATTATGCCTTGCCCTGGTTAATTCTGCAAGCGCGGTTACCACATCTACGCTCGTCGCCACCCCCGCCTTAAATTCTTCTTCGACAAGCATATAATTTTTAGACGCAAACCTTTCTTCATGCCCAAGCGTGCTTACTTCGTATCTCAAACTGCGGACATTATAAAACTCCGATATGACCCGCGCCTTTAAATCACGCTTTGCCTGAGCCGTATTATACATAGACCGGTTTGCTTCCGAACGCGCCTTTTCGATAGATATAATCCTCGCCGCCCCCTGAAACAAAGGCATAGTCAGGGTAGCGCCCGCCGTCCAGTAATTAGTCGAACCCTGCGGAATAAAATGGACATTGGAAAGCGCATTATAAGAAGCCAAAAAATTAACTCTGGGAATATATTGCGATTCGTAATATCCGGTTTCGTCGTCGGCCGATTTTTGGGCAAACTTTAACGACTTTATGTTTGGATTGTTTTTATAGGCAAGAATTACGTATTTTTTTAATAACGCTTTTTTTAAAACCGGTTTTGGCGGTTTAACTACGCTGAAGCGCCTGCTTATTCCAAGAAGAGCCGCAAGATGGGCTTTAGCGGCTTTCAATAAATTTCTGGAACTTATAAGTTCTTGTTTTGCGGCATAAAACTGGGACTTTGCCTGAAGAAGGTCGGTAATGATGGCTAGACCGGCCTTTAATTTAGCTTCGGTAAGCTCAAGATGAAACTTTGCCTCGTTAAAAGTTTTAGTATCCGCTTTTATTAAACTTAAATCGTTCAAAACCGTATAATAATCCACGGCAACATTATAAAGAGTGTCCGCTGAAATATTATTCAAAGCCATTTTAGTGGATTTTTCGGCATTCCGCGCAGACATATAAGCGGGGACTACCCCTATATTAAAAATAGGCTCGTTTAACGTAAAACTGTATTCATAATTAGGAAAAAAGAACAGGAAAATATTGTTCATTACATCCGAAGACGATAACGGGGACGGCGCGGAATTGACATGCATTCTCTGGTCCGTATATTTAAGGGATATGTCCGGCAAAACCATGCCTATGGCCGACCACTTCAAGAGAGTCGATTGATAGTAGCTTTCTTTTGCGGCTTTTATAGTGTCGTTATGCCGTGCCGCAAGAATATATGCCTCTTTCAGCGTAACTACCCTGACCGATTTTGCGTAAAACGAATAAGCCTTATGCGGATAAAAATTTATCGAATAGAACGAAAATAAGAAAAACAGGATGAAAAGTAAAATTTTTTTCATAATATTTTATAATAAATTTTTAAGATTTTAATTAAAAATATTCCGCGTTGCTTTGTTGCTATATTTTTATTATAATGACTTAAAAGTCATAAGTCAATATTTTTTATCTTTCTTTTATTCCCGTAATTAAAAAACCTATATGGAACGGCAGATTTTTAATTTTTAGGTCTTTAAATCCTTTTTCTTTTAATATATCCATCATTTTTTTTCTATCGAACGCCAGTATGCTGTATGTCAGCCAATCATATGCTTTTTCGTTTATCAATGAACCGACAAGCCTGATAATAAAAAAATATACCCTGAAAAACATGTTTAAGAATTTATTTTGCGGCTTGCCCATTTCCAGCAATATGAATTTACCGTTCTTTTTTAGAATCCTCCTGAGTTCTTCCGCGAAAACTTCCGTGTCATCCACATTTCTCAATAAAAAACCGGCGGTAACCACGTCGTAAGCGCACCCGGGTTCGACAAGGTTCATAGCGTCTTCAATCTTAAAGCATATGTTTTTGATTTTTTTCTTTTTGATTTTATCTTCGGCTATTTTTATCATATCGGGATTAAAATCTACTCCCACGATTTCAACCCTCTTTTTTGCCCTCTTCGCCTTTTTGTAAATATCTATGGCGATAGAGCCGGTGCCAGTGGCGACATCGAGTATTTTATAGCCGTCTATATCGGCTATGGCTTCTTCCGCGGCCATTTTACGCCATACGCCGTCAATTCCGAAACTGAACAGATGCCCCCAGAAATCGTAAACATCTGCAATGGAAGTAAAAATATTATTTATTCTATCGGACATATCACCGCCCTCTCTTCAAAACTATTTAAGGTTATTATGGGGCAACAAGTTTATCATGTTTTAATTGTATATCATTTTAGACTATCCCGCAACAATGCAATTCAGCCCATTCGCCACATAATTAATCAAAATTAATAATTTACTTTTATATTTATTATGATATAAATATAAATATAACGGCAATAAAGGAGGCTAAAAATTGAAAACAATTAAACTCACACCGAAAAATCTAAAAAACAAACCGGCATCGATAATAACAATCGTTATCCTCTTCGCTATGATAATATTTACCGTATCCGTCGCAACCGGATGTTGCGCAGGCTGGGATTGCGGTCCTTATTATTACGGGCATCCTGCCGGATGGCATGGAGACAACGGAGAGCATAGGGGCAACGTAGAGCATGGTGATAACGGATGGCATGGAGACAATAGCGGATATAGAAGCGGAGATTAATGCGGTAAAAGCTGGAGATGAAAATAAATAAATCTGACCCCTTTAATTTATACGACGGCTTGAGTTTATTTTGCAATTTGCCGGTGCTTTATCTTATCTAAAAATAGTTTTGCATTGTAATCTCCCTGTTCGACTGCTCTTTTAAGCCAAAATACGGCATTGGAGTAGTTCTTATGGACTCCGAAGCCGTGATAATATAATAAACCTAACGAGAATTCCGCCTTTACATTCCCTCGCATAGCGGATTTTTTATACCAGTAGGCGGCTTTATGGTAATTCTGCCGAACCTTGAGACCATGGTAATATATAGACCCCAAGAGATCCTGGCTAAAGGAATTTCCCCGTACCGCCGCTTTGTTAAGCCAGTAGGCGGCATCAAGATAGTTCCTCCGGACTCCAAGTCCGTGAAAGTATAAAAAGCCTAACTGGGCTTGGCTCTGAACATTTCCCTGCTTAGCCGATTTTTTATACCAGTAAGCGGCTTTGGAAGAACTATGGATAACCCCCTGTCCATTTATATATAGAAAGCCTAAAACATATTCTGCCAATGAATACCGCTGCGATGCCGATTTCTTAAACAAATATACCGCTTTGGAATAACTCTTGGGAACTCCCTGTCCATAGAAATATAGCGAGCCTAAAAAATATTCTCCCAATGCGTTTCCTTGTGCGGCGGATTTCTTCCCCCAGTAGGCGGCTTTGGAGTAGCTCTTGGGAACTCCCTGCCCATATAAATATAGCGAGCCTAAAGCAAATTCCCCCAGTGCATTTCCCTGTGATGCGGATTTCTTTGCCCAGTAGGCGGTTTTAGAGTAGCTCTTGGGAACTCCCTGCCCGTGTAAATATAACTGCCCTAAATCAAATTCTCCGTATGCATTTCCCTGTGCGGCGGATTTCTTTGCCCAGTAGGCGGCTTTGGAGTAGCTCTTGGGAACTCCCTGCCCGTGTAAATATAACTTGCCTAAATCATATTCCGCTCGAGGGTCTCCTTTAGCCGCAAGATTTTTTAAATTTATTAAATTGTTACT
>JAJXXD010000071.1 GCA_021781285.1 bacterium
CGATGCCAGTCATAGCGAAGAAAAACCTATCGTTAGCTTTTCCTATGTTTATTTTAACCGGTTTATATTCATGAATAATTTCATTAAGCGCTTTTCCAAGGAGATAAGACGTTCTGTTTTCCAAAGCAAAAAGATTAACCGTTCCCATCGGCAAATGGGCAATCGGAATATCCGTAAAGACTAAATTGTTTATAACGTAATTTAAACTTCCGTCGCCTCCCGCTACTAAAACCATATCATAAAAATTTACGATACTTTCCCTTTCGATACAATTTTCGATTATATTTAACGTATCGGTTAGGATATTTCTATATTTGAAAAAATTTAAAATATAGGAAAGTTTTTTTTCGGAAAAACGTCCCGATTTAGGATTGTAAATAATTAATATTTTATTGAAATTCATCTTAATTAATTTTAATAAATATAAAAATTATTTGCAATGCTCTTAATTTGACTTTACCGCAACGCTTTATTATAATGTAAATGAGTTATAGTAATCATACGATAAGGAGTTTATATGCACCATACAAATACAGGATTAGCAGGAAAAAAAGTTTATATACCTTATATGTCCGATGCCGCCTACGCTTTAAGCGCAGCGTTCAGAAGATGCGGAGTAGATTCCGCGGTTATGGACGAGCCGGATGAATCGACCCTTGATTTCGGACTTAAATTTACAAACGGAAACGAATGCATGCCCTGCTTCGTGACCACCGGAGATATTATTAAAGTTATAGAAAAACCTGATTTCGACGCCAAAAAATCCGCATTTTTTATGCCGACTTCTCCCGGTCCTTGCAAATTCGGTCAGTACAACAGGCTTCACGAAATGGTGTTGGATAATCTCGGTTACAACGAAGTTGAGTTTCTGGTTCCAAGCGCTCAAAAATCTTATACCGATTTTATAGGCGATAAAGCCACTCTTTTTAGAAGGGTTGCATGGCAGGGTTGCGTTGCGGTAGATACTTTGGAAAAGGCCCTTTACAGGATTAGGCCTTACGAAATCACTAAAGGAGACGCTGTTTCCGTTTATAGGGAATGTATAAATCTTGTGGTCGATGCAACCGAGAACGGTAAAGATATTTACGATACTATGGATATATGCGCCAAAAAGTTTGGAAAGATATCGAGAAAAGATGAATCAAGACCTCTTATAGGCGTGGTAGGCGAAATATTTTTGAGATTAAACAAGTTTACAAATAATTTTACGATAGAAAAGGTCGAAGCGCTTGGAGGCGAGGTTTCCGTCGTTCCGACATACAAGTGGATAACCTTTACTACTTATGAATATGCCGTAAACGCTTTCAGGAGCAGAAAAGTAAAGGATATATTTTTAAGTTTCCTCGTAAACTATTATCAAAGAAAAGATGAAACAAGCATGTTCAAGCCTTTTAAAAAATTGCTTAGAAACCATAGGGAAACAAGCATAAAAGAAATACTTTCTTATTCCAGAAAATATCTCGATTTATCTTTGGGCGGAGAGGCGATTCTTACCGTGGGCGAATCGGTGGATTTTGCAAAAAAAGGGTGTTCGGGAGTAATAAGCATCCATCCTTTTCACTGTATGCCGGGTTCAATCGTACAAATAGTTTCAAAAAAATTCAGGGAAGACCTTAATAATTTTCCATGGATAAATTTATGGTTTGACGGTCAGGAAAGTACTAATTTAATGCTAAGGCTTGAGGCTTTTATGCATCAAGCGAGGCAATGGAAGGGGGTTAAAAATGACTTTTCTGAAGCTGCGTAAATATATATTTTTAATTTTGTTTTTTTGTTTTTTAACGGCGTCGGCCTGCGTTTTATTCATTAAACGGTCTTCAGCAGATAATTATAATTACAATGAAAGCGGAAGCGGGTCTATCGTAGAACGGCTTTTTAACGAACTTAAACCCGGCGTCGTCCACATAGAGGTTTTAGGATATGCGCGCCTTAAAAACGGCGCTATAATGCCTGAAGAAGATATAGGAACCGGATTTTTCATAAATAAAAACGGAGACATACTTACAAATTTTCACGTCATAGGAAATGCGGGCAAAATTTACGTAAGTTTTTTAAAATATAAAGATATAAGGGCAAGCATTATAGGAACCGACCCGATGTCCGATATAGCCGTTATTCATATAAACCCCGGCGGCAGAACGATAACTCCGTTAACTATGGGCGATTCCGCCGGTTTAAGGGTAGGCGAAAGGGTTGTAGCCGTCGGTAATCCTTATAATCTTTATCAAACCGTTACCACCGGAATTATAAGCGGTCTAAAAAGGTCGCTGTTTTTCCCTTCCGCAAGATTTTACGGGAACATAATACAAACGGATGCGGCTATCAACCCGGGAAACTCCGGCGGACCGCTTGTTGACTATAACGGGCATGTTATCGGCATAAATACGGCAAAGCTTGCAAATAATGCCCAAAATATCGGATTTGCAATTCCTATTAATCTTGCAAAAAGAAACATACCCGAACTGATTAAATACGGAAGAGTGATAAGGCCGTGGCTCGGCATAGAAGCTATAAAGCTCACGGAAAGCCTTTCCACTCTTCTAGGAATCAAATATGTCACAAAGGGGCTTTTAATCGAAAAAGTTTTCCCCGACAGTCCTGCATATAAGGCGGGTCTTGTCGCGGGCAACAGATTGATAGCGATGAAAAATATTAATTATATAATAGGCGGAGATATTGTGACGAGATTTAACAATAAAAAGGTCAATTCGTTTTCCCGCCTTGAAGAGCTGATAAGTACATTTTTACCCGGTCAGATTATTATCCTTAAAGTTCATAGGGGCAGGACGGTAAAATTCGTTAAAGTCAGATTATCTAGAATGCCTTGATATAAATAAATTGCGTCAGAGGTTTTTGTTATGTTTTTAACGGAAAAAAAAGATATAAAGGAAATAGACGAGGCATTAAGCAGATATAAGAAAATAGGAATTATAGGCTGCGCTTCCTGCGCTTCCGTCTGTTTGACCGGCGGCAGTAAAGAAGTCAGGGAAATGGAAAAGCATCTGGCGGCTTCCGGAAAAGAGGTTACGTTTA
Organism: bacterium; assembly: GCA_021781285.1. Taxonomy (GTDB): domain Bacteria; phylum SZUA-79; class SZUA-79; order Acidulodesulfobacterales; family Acidulodesulfobacteraceae; genus Acidulodesulfobacterium_A. Next base: position 3,034 of record JAJXXD010000071.1, read on the forward strand.
CGATTTCGATAGACGAGCCCTGCGATAAAAGAGTGTTAAAAGAGGACATCCGTTTTGTCGAAGACGAAATGGAAAGTACGGAGGCGGTTGTAGTCTTGTCATGCGGTACCGGAGTACAAACTATAGGCGAATTTATAGGAAAAAAAGTCGTAGCCGGAACGGACAGCAAATATATCGCCCAGACTGAACATATAGGCGAATATAATGCTTTATGCGGTGGATGCGACCAATGCAGACTGAATTTTACCGGCGGAGTCTGCACTATAACATTGTGCCCCAAGGGTCTGCTGAACGGTCCGTGCGAAGGACATAACGGCATCAACTGCGAGGTTTATGAAGGCAAAGAATGCGTGTTTATGAAATCTTACGACTTTATGGCGAAATATTCGGAAGAAGAAAATTTAAGCAAAATTTTTAATCCCAGAGATTACGGTTTATCGGTAAAAAGAACAAAAATATAATCAATTTGGAAGTAAATACAATATGAGGATAATACCCCAAATCGAGACCCCCGTCAGTGAAAATTACATAAATTTTGAAGAAAATTTAATTAAGCTTTTAGGCGGAATAGAAAAATCAGGGCTTAATAATCAAAACACGGGGCAGGATTTCCCCCGGATAATTCTCGAACAGAATTTTGGGGTAAACGGATTGCTGTTATGCAAAGATTTAAAGGATAAGCAAGGTAATCTAAATATAGCCTATGCTTTTAATATGAGGGATAAAAACAGGATATCCATTTTGTCCGATTTGATTACGCTCAAGCAGATAGGCGTTAAAGATATAATCGTATCCGAAGGCATTCATCCGCTAAAAACCGTTTTTAATGCGGCTAAGCCCGTGTACGACGTAGATATTTTAGGTATTGCCTTAATATTGAAAAGAGGCTTTATGAATTACCTCGAAGGTATAGTAGATAAAGATGAAGCGGATTTTTTTAACCTTGGCGCCGTAGTCTCAGCCTCAACTGCGGTTGACGGTTTAAAGGTTAAAAAACTTATTAATATCGGGACAGATAGATTTATTATAAATTATAACGGTAAAAACCCCGATGAAGATATAATAAAATATATAAAATCGGAAAAGAAAGAAGTTTTCCTGTATGTCAAAGAATCATATATCGATAATTCGCCGGAAGATTTTATTAAAGCAAACGAACGGCTAAACTTAGACGGCATCATAATTAAAATTACAGACGAAAAGGCAAATGTTTTTACGCGGCAATAGAGTAATAATTAAAAATGGGAAAAAGCAATTTATTTATAAACGGAACTAAAGGCGACAAGGCTATAGTCCTCGGAAACGAAGCTATAGCGCGCGGAGCTTTAGAAGCCGGCATAGGCTATGCTTCTATGTATCCGGGAACGCCTGCCTCGGAAATCATTGCCGTCCTCGATAAAAATAAGAGAAATATCGAAAATTTATATACCGAATTTAGCCTAAACGAACACATATCCCTTCACGGCGCCATAGGCGCTTCATGGTCCGGCATAAGATCGCTCTGCGCTATGAAAAACGTTGGGCTTAACGTTGCAAGCGAACCCGCCCAGTTTTTATCTTATACCGGAGTAAAAGCCGGTTTGGTGCTAGCCATAGGGTCGGATCCCGGCGCTCCAAGCAGTTCAAACGAGCAGGACGACAGATGGTACAGCCTGCATAACTATATGCCCATAATGGAACCTTCTAATATTCAAGAGGCGAAAGATTTTACAAAAGACGCCTTTGACGTCTCGGAAAAATTTTCTTTCGGCGTTGTTTTAATGGCTCCTTCCAGACTATGCCATAATGCGGGAGCGCTTTATTTCGGAGATTTAAGAGACAGGGCAGACATTAAAGGGGATTTCAAGAAAGACCCCGAAAATTATTTAAATCTTTTCAATATGGCGGTCAGAAACCATACTAAATATTTAGAAAGGAACGAACTCTTAAAAAAATACCTCATAGAATCAAAATTTAATAAAATTATCAACGGAAGTTCATCGAAAATCGGATTTATATCTTCAGGCATTATTTATGCCCATTTAATGGAATCGTTGGATATTCTCGGCATTTATGACCATAAAATAT
>JAJXXD010000104.1 GCA_021781285.1 bacterium
GGCAGGGCTTTAAGAGAAGATTCAGAAAAATCGGCAGCGAAAACGACGTCGTCGAAAAGATTTCTGCAGTTTGTTTTTCTATCGTTTTTAAAATCGCTCGAAGAATGAAACAAAACCCTCCTCATGATAAAAACGGGCTTTTCTACTTTAATTAAAATATCGTATATAGGCGAACCGTAAAAAGAAAAATATCTTTTAGGCTTGCCGCCAGCTTTTTTATCGAGAACTACAAAGTCTATATTCTCCGCTTTTGCTTCTTCGGCGATTTCCTCGGCGATATTGCCGACCCTGATGACGTATCGGACGCCGAATCCCGATTTTTCAAGATATTTTTTAATATCTTCGAGTTTAATCTCGGCAAACTTTCTTATCTTTTCTTCGTCTTCTTTTTTATAAACGGAATAAAGGCTGTGCTGAAAAATAGAAGGGTCTATAACATGTATAAGAACGATTTCTTTTAAGCCTATCTTAGAATAGTGGGCAAAACAGTCGAGATTTTCGTAATAAAAATCCCCGAAATTTATTGCGTAAAGCACGGTGTTAAACATAAATGCCCCTCAAATTTTATAAAGTTTAGCTATTTTTATTTTTCCCTTGATTTTAGCCGTTCGGCAGTTCGGTTTCGACGTAGATGCCGGTGCACCCGCCTCCGCCGTTTTTGACGCCGACCTCCGCCGTAACCTCCCTTTCTGTTCCTCCCGCAAACCCGTTGGAAGTGATAACGTAGTAAGTGCATCCGCCGACTTTGTTCAATGTGCCTTCCACGGCGCAAAAAGTCGGGGTATACTCAGAACTTTTGGGCAGATTGCCCTGCAAATTGCCGGAAAGATACTGAGTAGTACCTGGTTTCACGCTCCCGCTCACCCCCGGCGGCGGTACCGGATTTTTCGGACAGGACAGTGGTGGCGGGGGCGTGGAAAAAGCTCCGCTATTTTCCAGTTCGTAAAACGTTATCTCAACCCCCGATTTTGCAGCATATTTAGCCGCCGCGCTCGTTAAATTTGACCTCGAAGTTATATTCCCGCTTGACGTCAGGTATGCGAAAATAGACCCCGCCAACCCCAGCACTATGATAATTATAATCGCAAGGATTATGGAAATGCCCTTATTGGAACTAACAAGCCCGTTTTTAAAAAATTTTATCATAAAAAAATATACCGATTAATTTAGCAAAGTAAATTTTTCTCTTCATTTATTGAAACATTTTCGTTGTTTCTTTTATTATTTTCTTCCGCCTTTGCCCGTATATGAGCCTGCAGGATTTCGTTATTTTTTTTCTTTATTTCCATTTCGGCTAATACGCTTTCCGAATTAAGCATCAAGACTCTGCCGAACAAATCTTCCATTTCTTTTCTTTCGTTAAGGACGCCGCTTATTCCGTCTATAAAATTCTGAAAGCTGATTTTCCCCTTCCTCTGTTTTAATTCCGTTTTTCTTTTCCTGCGCTGTTTTCTTCCGTCCATAATAAATTCCCTCACTCTTATTTTAAGGTTTAATTAAAATTTACAATAAAGTGCGAGTTTTTATTTATACCATAAATTTTGTTGCAGGATTATGAAAATTTTATTTCAATTATGTTAAATTTATGTTACGTTTTTGTTAAAATTGCCGCAGATGCACGCGGGAGCAGGCAGTAGTAAGTAAATAAATCGATATACTTCGATAAGCTTGTGGACAAAAATATCGCTCTCATCATTACTGCGGATTTGCGACCGTTACCGATACCCCTCCGGATTGCCCATAGCCCGCGGTATTCGTTATCGTAATGTTGATATTGCAATTATAGACCCCGGCAGAATTTTTATTGCAGGTAGATGCTGCCGGCGGTGGGTTATTTCCTCCGCCTCCGTTTCCTCCGCCTCCGCCGCAGCCGCTTAAAAAAATGACTGAGCTAAAAACTAATGCCGCTAATATTATTCGCAACCGGATGCGATATCGTCGTCCCCCCAGTTCCATCGGTAACCTCCTCGTATAAGATGTTGTTATTGTTATTCAAGCAAAACACGACAAGCTGCTGGTTTGTCGTTCCGCTTATATTCTGGTAAAAAGCGACTTCGTCGCAAACGGGCTGTCCGCTCCCTCCACAGTTTGTAGTCTGTCCTACCCTATTAGCTGTAACAATCGGCAGATTCCCGCTGGTTGCCGGATTAATCTGATTAGATAATTCGCAGTACGCGCCAGAAGAAGGGCTGATAAGATTAGGGGGCGCGGGCGGCTTAGCCGCATTTTCCAAATTCCTCCTAACTACCGCCATCGCATAGGACATAGAATTATTGGAATGCAGGTATTCCTCGTTAGTAAGGTAATCGTTTATCCCCCACATCACTACTTGATACAGTCCTATGGACAGTATGCCGGTAAGCAGAATCGTCATAACAAGTTCGATAAGCGTAAACCCGCCGTCTTTATTGATAATATTTAAATTTTTCAATTTTTATTTTCATAAAATTATTGTCATTCCTGCAAAAGCGGGAATGACAAATCGTTAATAATTTGCATAAACCGTCGAAAGAGTAACATATGGATAACTTGCCGGAGGCGTTGTTGGACAATTTCCACTCCCACTATAAGCAAACCACCCTGTTTGGACTATGGTCTGGATAAAATCGGTAGGGCTTCCGCTAATACTAATATTTCCATTCCCGTTGGAATCGGTAAAGTCAACATTTGAAGCATTTACTATCGTATAAAAACACTCATTGTTTACAGAGGCGGTTGGAACTTGAGGGGTGGTGTAAAAGCTTGAGGGATTGCACCAAGTATTCTGATTACTACCATTGCAGTTATTAGGATTGCCGCTATTATTAAACGCGCTGCATACCCCCGTCACCGCTCCTCCGTTCCGGCAGTAATTCAGCGCCGCCATTTCCTGTTTCGCGACGTTTACCGCCGTTTCCTCGTTCACGATATTTACGCTCTTCGCCGAACCGGCTATAAAACTTTCGGTTATCGCGCCCACAGCCAGCCCGATTATAATTATCGTAAAGACTATTTCTATAAGACTGAATCCGTTTTTATTCACCCGACAGCCGCCTCTTGCTTAACTGCGAACTATCCCGCCCTTACGGACGGGGACTTCTCAGCAATGTTAGTTAAATTATACCGTAATTTTATATAAATGTAAAAATTGCATAACTTACATAATCCGCTTTCATTTTTTCTCAAAAGTAATATAATAGTTTTCGATAATAAAAATATTCATTATAAAATAAACAGAATAAAATTGAATAGCTTGCGCATAGACAAAACTAAAAAGGCTTTAGCGGAAAATAAATCGCTCAAAGCCCTCGGAATCGTGTTCGGCGACATAGGGACAAGTCCCATATACACCGTAGCCGTTATTTTCGCTTACCTCAAAGTCACAAATTCGAATGTTTTGGGCGTCGTATCCCTTATAATATGGACGCTCACGCTTTTGGTCACCGTCCAGTATGTCTGGTTTGCCATGGGTATAAGCGAAAGAAACGAGGGCGGAACGATAATACTTAAAAATATCATCGAAAAATATATAAAATCCGCAAGGGAAATTGCTTTCATAACCGTAATATCGTATATCGCCCTGTCGCTCCTTATAGGCGATTCCGTCATTACTCCCGCTATCAGTATATTGAGCGCGGTCGAAGGCATGAGCCTGATACCCTTTTTTAAAAATATAACGACCGATACGGTTGTTTTTATTTCAATTATAATTACCGCCTTATTATTCTGGTATCAACACAAGGGAACGGAAAAAGTCGCAAATATTTTCAGTCCGGTTATGCTTTTGTGGTTTATCGCTATCGGAGCTTTCGGTTTTTTGTCGCTGTCGTATATGCCGCAAATTTTCTTAAAAGTTATAAATCCATGCTATGCTTTAAGGTTCGTGTTTAACGGCAATATTTCGGCAAACCGCTTAATAGCCCACGGCATCATTTCATTATTCGTCCTATCGGACGTAATTCTTTCCGCGACCGGCGGAGAAGCGCTGTATGCGGATATGGGACATATAGGCAGAAAACCCATAACCAAAGCATGGATATTCGTATTTATCGCCCTTATTTTAAACTATATGGGGCAGGGCGCTTTTCTGCTTACCCATAAAACCGATACTAATACCTTTTTTCAGATGCTTTATTCGCAGTCGCACATTTTTTACATACCTCTTCTCATTTTAAGCATTATGGCAACGGTAATAGCGTCACAGGCGGTTATAAGCGGCATTTTCTCTATCGTTTATCAGCTTATAAACAACAGGATTATTCCCCTTTTAAAAATAAGCTACAAATCTAGCGAAATCCAATCCCAGATATATATCGGTTTTGCAAACTGGTTTTTATTTCTAAGCGTTTTAGCGGCCATATTAATATTTAAGACGTCGAATAACCTTGCAATGGCTTACGGACTTGCCGTCAGCGGAACTATGACTTTTACGGGCATTTTAATAAACATCCATTTCTTTCATAAGAGAAGATATTTTATGCTGTTTATTTCATTAATAACGACATTTGCGGATATTATATTTTTAACGTCTAACCTGCTCTATAAAACCCTTCAGGGAGGCTATTTTGCATTGATATTCGCCACGATTCCCTTTGCCGTTATAATGATATATACAAAAGGGCAGAAAAAACTGCACAGCATATATAAGATGACCGACTTCAGCATATTTTTAAAAGAATACGAATACCGGTATAAGAACTTTTCAAAACTGGCGGGAACGTCGCTTTTTTTTGCAAGCCTTTCCAATAAGGTATCCCCTTACATAATTAAAACGATGTTTAACAATAATATTATTTATGAAAAAAATATATTCGTTTCGATAGAAAGAACTGAAAAGCCTTATGGAACGGACATCCTTTTTAAAAACGACGTTGCCCCTGGACTGAGCCAGTTCTCTATAAGGGCGGGCTATTCGGAGGTCGTTGACGTAGAAGCGGTATTGAAAAAATACAATATAGACGAAACCGTCATATTTTACGGCTTCGAGGAAATAGTCAGCAATAATATATTCTGGAGGATATTTGCGCTGATTAAAAAACTGTCTCCCTCATTCGTGCGGTTTTACAAACTTCCAGCCGAAAAGGTCAACGGGGTCATGGTAAGGGTAAAAATGTA
>JAJXXD010000210.1 GCA_021781285.1 bacterium
TTAAAATTATTCCGGTAGAAACGGTCAGGGAAAAATGCGGATTGGCGATGAGTTCCAGAAACGGATATTTTGACGAGGAAGGTAAAAAAGCGGCCTGCGCTTTTTATGGAGCGTTAAGAAAGACCGTGGATTTATTTAAAACCGGCGAAAAGTCGGCGGAAAAATTAACCTATTTTGCCATAAAAGAATTAATAAACGGCGGATTCGCAATAGATTATGCGAGAATTGCGGATAAGGGGCTGAACGGCGAAAAGCTGACCGTCGAACGGGGTGATATTTTGCTGGCGGCCGTCAGATTTAAGAAGATAAGGCTTTTGGATAACATTTTTTTTGAATAAAATTTTTATTTATTGAAATCAATATTGAATCAATTGAAAAAGCATATTTTTATGATATTATTAAAATAGTTTTAAATGTCTTTATAATCTTCAAATTTACCGGAAAGGTGACCTAAATGAAAGACGATTTCCAGATTACCGTTATTTTTGACCCCGAAATAATATTAAAAACTAAATCTAAAGCCGATAAAATTATTTATTCAAAAAATCCGGACGAAAAAAAGAAAAATAAGCTTATTGAAAAATTGGAAAAAAAGGCGGCGGAAGACAGCTTAAAATTTAACCGCAGACGGCTTTCCTGTTTATTTACTCCCGTATTCAGCGGATGTATTTTGTTTTCCGGAGGAGCGGATTTAACCGGAGGAGATACCCGCGACCTTATAGGTTTTGGAGATGCGTTTTTCGGGCGTATCGAAGAAGACTTCGGCATAGATATAGTGAATTACAGCTTAATCAAAGGGCATAAGCATAAGCCGAATGTTTTCGATTTCGAAATTTTTAATTATAATTTTGATACGCACAGGGCGGTAAAAAGCGAATTCGTAAAAATACCTAATGTTAAAAAAATAAGCAAAATGGCGGAAACCGTCTTAGCGGAAAATAAGTCTGCGGCAGGCGGAAAAGCAGGCAAAAAAACGACAAAGCCGGTGAAAGAAAAGCCGGCGATAAAAACAGTAAAACGCGAGATTGCTTCGTCGTCCCCGACTCTTCGCAATGACACGACGGAAGAAAAACCTGCCTTAAAAACAATAAAACAGGCTGAGGAGAAATCAGAAGGCAAAAAAAGAGTTAAGCACGTACAAAACGTTCAAAGTATTCCCGAAGTTAAAATTGAGCCGGTAGGAGAAATTACGGAGATATGCGAACCGGAATACGCAGAGCAGGAAAAAAATATAGGCGAGCAGGTAGATTTAATTTCCCTAAACTGGAGCCTGCTCAGTCCATCCGAAAATATTCCGGTGCTTGAAGCAGGGGAGCCCGTCGAAATTAGCGGCGAAAGCTTGGTAAGAATTTATTTTCAGAAGCCGAGCGTCAGGCAGGTCGTCTGGAGATTCAGAAAAAAACCGGAAGCCGAAAGTTCAAAGCCTATACTAAGGGTTTATAAAGACGCCGATATGTTGTGGTACGAGGTTCTCGACGGTCATTTCGGAAGCAGGTATATTATTTTTCCCGAAGAGTTGGAACTATCGCAGACATGGGTGGAGATAGGTTATCTAACGGAAAAAGGAGGCTTTATTTTTATTGCAAGAAGTCCGGCTTGGCCCCCGGCCTGTTTATTACAAAAACTGCCGAAATTAAAGCTGAAAAGGAATATATCTAAAGATACGGTTCTTATAGGGGCTACGGAAAGCATACCCGGCGGCAGGCAGCTTCCCGTTAATATTACAAGTTCCGGCGCGGGATTTTATGTATCCGGCGCAGGAATAAAACAGCGGTGAGTCGATGGTATTATATAAATTTATATCGGAAGAGGATTATTATGCATGATAAGAACAATATTACGGGCAAGTGGCTGCCCGTTTTGCATTTTCATCTTCCGTTCGTAAGGCATCCGGAAAGTTCTAAATATTTAGAAGAGGAATGGTATTTCGAAGCGGTTACCGAAACATATCTTCCGCTTCTCGAATCCTTCGATAATCTTGAAAACGATAATGTAGATTTCAATCTGACCATATCTTTAACGCCGACCCTTTTGAGCATGATGAACGACGATTTACTGTCGGAGCGGCTGAAAGATTATATAAGGGTAAGACTTAAAGTATTAGACGAAGAAGCTTTCAGGACGGAAGGAGACCCGGAATTTCATCCCGTTACTTTATTTTACAGGCAGAGATATAAAAACTGGTATGAAAAAATTAAAAGCGGCGGCGGAAAATATCTTATCGGCGAATTTTTAAAGCATTTTAACAAAGGACGATTAGATATAATAACGTCTGCGGCTACCCATGCTTTTTTAATTTCTATGGTCGGAGAACCGGAGGCGATAACGGCGCAGATAGAAGTCGGAATACAAACTCACGAAGATATTCTCGGCATCACCCCTAAAGGCATCTGGCTTCCTGAATGCGGTTATACCGAAGGATTCGATGCAATCCTTAATAAATACGGAATTTATTATACTTTTCTAGACAGGCACGGCATCGATTCGGCAAATCCTAATCCGGTTAACGGGTGCTTTTCGCCTATAGTAACGCCTTTTAACGTCGTAATGTTCGGCAGAGACCCTGAAAGTTCGAGGCAGGTCTGGTCGTCAAAGGAAGGGTACCCCGGGACGCCCGTTTACAGAGAATTTTACAGGGACGTCGGATTCGATTTGGATTTACCGCATCTTACCCCCTTAAGGCACGGAAGCCTTAAGACGTTTACGGGGCTTAAGTATTACGCCATTACGGGACAGGGCAATTATAAAGACGCTTACAGGCCGTCTGCGGCTAAACGCCAGGCTTATGAGCACGGAGCGCAGTTTGTCTATCACAGGGAACTTCAGACGGAATATTTAAAAGAGTTTATAGACGAACCGGTCGTCGTGTCTATGTACGATGCGGAACTGTTCGGACACTGGTGGTTTGAAGGTCCGTGGTGGCTTGAAGCCGTTTTTAGAAGAATGGGCGAAAATAATTTCGTGAAACCTGCAAAAGCAATAGATATTTCGGATAAGACTATTTATAAGCTTAACGGTTTATTAAAAAAATACGAAAACGCCGGTTCGATTTTTTCCGTAAATATTCTTGAAGAAATAAATAAAAATAATGCTAAAAACGGCGTATTTATCGCACAGCCCGCTACTTCGTCATGGGGGGGAGGCGGATATGCCGAGGTATGGCTTAACGGGAAAAACGACTTAATACAGCCTTTTTTATCCGACCTGTCCGTAAAGTTAATAGATATTTGCAAAAACGGGTATAATCGTGTAAAATATCCCGAAGTTTTAAATCAGGCGGCAAGGGAGCTTATTTTGGCCCAATCGAGCGACTGGCCGTTTATGCTTACGACCGGACAAGCGGTAAGTTACGCGGAAAGAAGGATCAAGGCTCATATGGCAAGAGCTAAAAGATGCATTTTAATGTCTATAGGCGAAGAATCTTTCGATAAAGACTGGTTTGAAGATATATCTAATAAAGATAATTTATTTCCGCGCTTGAATGCAAAAGATTTATACGGAAAAAACATATGCTAAATTTTACTAAGGGAATATAAACATAGATGAATTTAGTATTGTGGTGGCATATGCATCAGCCCGACTACAGGGATATGAACGGCGAGTTTATGCTTCCTTGGGTTTATCTCCACGCAATAAAAGATTATATAGACATGCCTCTTAACATTGCTGCAAATCCCGGCATGAAAGCAAACATAAATATTACCCCCGTTTTAATAGACCAGTGGCAGGATTATAATTACCGCATAGAAAACGCCCTCGAAGAGAGGAAAGAAGATAAAGCCGTAAATATGCTGCCCGACCGCTTTTTAAGGCCGCTGCTTCTTAAAACTTTAGACCGTAACGACAGCGATATAAGATTATGGATGTCCGACCATTACAGGTGGGCAAACTACGAGCAGATGGTTTCGAGGTTCGACGATTATAAAATTCTCTACGACCTTGCTTCCTCCGGCGTGAGCCGCCATTACTTAAACGATGCTTTTTATTTTGATTTCTGCGTCTGGTTTCATCTTTCATGGTGCGGCGAATGGATGAAAAAATACGACCCCGTTATTAATTATTTTATCAGGAAAGGGTCTAATTTTACCTTTGACGACAGAAGACTGCTTCTTAAAAGGCTTTTGGAGTGGATGAAATACGGTCTTTCTTTATACGGATTTCCCGCGGTTAAAGGCGGACATGCGCCGGTTTCTTTTCCCGAGTATCCGGATATGCTGGAAAAGAGCAGGCTTGAAGAGTTAAGCGCGAAAAAGAAAGGGGAATACGAAGTTACGTTTTCCCCGCATTATCATCCTATAATACCTCTTCTTTTAGACGTCCATTGCGGAGGGGTAGCGGCTCAGATGACGGGCATAACCTACGAACCCGTTTATATCGAGAAATATAGCGGAGGGCTCGAAAGCGCAAAAAGGCATTTAGATTCTTTGAACGAATATTACCGCTCCGGCAAGGATAAAATTAGAGCGTTATGGCCTTCCGAAGGAGCTCTTTCTTCGGAATCCCTCGACCTTATCAACGAATACGATATAAATATCTGTGCCAGCGGAGAAGAACTTTTATCGTCGTCTATAGGCGTAGATGCCCATAAACCCGCATTTATGCAGGGTAAAAATATTATACCGCTCTACAAGGTTTACAAATGGAAAAATACCGGACTTAAAATAATTTTCAGGGATTCGGGGCTTTCGGATTTAATAGGCTTTACTTATGCAAAATGGCGCGGAGACGATGCCGCTAACAACCTTACGGATAAGCTTAATTCAATAGACGATTTCGATAAAGACGCCGTAGTTTCTATTATACTGGACGGCGAGAATGCATGGGAATATTATTATGAAAACGGTTTCTATTTTTTGAACGATTTATATTCTTTATTGTCTTCGTCCGTTAAAATCAATCCTATGCTGCTTAATGAAGTTTTTAACATGCACGATGCCGGCGGCTCTATTAAACTTGATTATATTATGCCGGGTTCATGGGTTAACGGAAATTTGAGAATGTGGGTAGGGGAAGAGCAGAAAAATAAAGCGTGGGCATTGCTGAACGAGGCTAAAAATGCATTGCGCGATTCCATTCAAAAAGG
>JAJXXD010000160.1 GCA_021781285.1 bacterium
AAAAGATATCGAAACAGAGAGCGGCTTCATCCCTGAAAGCCCTCTTTAAACTTCAGGCAAATAAATCAAATCTTATCGAAGCTGATGGAACTATTAAAGAAATAGACACTTCCGCCGTAAAAACCGGCGATATTCTGCTTGTAAAAAAGGGGGATAAAATTCCGGTTGACGGCATAATTACCTCCGGTCAGACTCAGATAGACGAATCCATGCTGACGGGCGAACCTGTTCCGGCAGAAAAAGGCATCGGCGGCGAAGTAAGCGGGGCTACGATAAACAAAGGGCAGGTTATTAAAATTAAGGCATTAAGGGTAGGCAAAGATACCGTGCTTTCCCAAATAGTCAGGTTAGTCGAAGACGCTCAGGCGGACAAGGCTCCCATTCAGCGTATAGCCGATGAAGTAACTAATTATTTCGTTCCTGCTGTTGTCATAATATCTTTAATAACTTTTACGGTTTGGAAATTTATATTCCATTCAAATTTTTTATTTGCCCTGTCCGCCTCCATTGCCGTTTTAGTAATAGCCTGTCCGTGCGCAATGGGACTTGCTACCCCTATGGCTCTTATGGTCGGAAGCTCGATAGGTCTCGAAAAAGGGATACTGATTAAAAAATCTTCGAGCCTTGAAGAAATTGCAAGGATAAATGCCGTAGTTTTCGACAAAACGGGAACTATTACCTACGGTAAGCCCGAAGTTATAGATGTTATATCCCTTAACGGTCTGCCCGAAAATGAAATTTTAAGGATTGCGGCGCACGGCGAGAGTTTTTCTTCCCACCCTATAGCCGCCGCAATAGTCGATAAATTTGTTAAACAAAATGGCGCATCCGCCCAAATATTAAATAAGAATGCTTCAAGTAATATTATTTCGCCGACGGAAACCGGCGCGCCGTCTAATATGCCTGCTCTGGAAAACTTTGAAGAAATCGGCGGATTCGGCATAAAATTAAATTACGAAGGCAAAAAGATAATAATCGGCAAAAAAGAACTGTTTAAGGACGGAAACTTTGACCTGTCTAAATTTAACGAACTTGAAGAAAAATATACAAGGGAAGGTAAAACCGTCATCGGAATATCGGCGGATTCTTCTATCGCAGGAATTGTTACTTTATCCGACAAAGTTAAAGAAACGGCCGAACCCGCAATATCCAAATTAAAATCTATGGGGATTTCGGTATATCTTTTAACCGGCGATAACCGTAATTCAGCCGTAAACGCCGCCGTTCAAGCCGGAATAGACGAAAAAAACGTAATTGCAAACGTTTTGCCGCAGGATAAACTTAACGAAATAAAAAAACTAAAAAACACGGGTTTAAAAGTAGCAATGGTCGGCGACGGCATAAACGACGCTCCCGCTCTTGCCGCCGCAGACGTCGGAATTGCCATAGGAAGCGGAACAGACGTTGCAAGGGAAACGGGCGACGTAATTTTAGTAAAAAACGATATTCGGGATGTATATAAAAGCGTATCTCTCGGCAGGAAAACTTTGTTTAAAGTAAAACAGAATCTTTTCTGGGCTTTTTTCTTTAACGGTTTAGGCATACCTTTTGCCGCCGGAGTTTTTTACGGATTAACGGGATTTTTAATACCTCCTGCCGCCGCGGGCGCCGCAATGGCGATTTCCAGCATAACCGTTTCGCTTAATTCGATATTGCTAAGGGGATTTTCCGCAAAAATGGATTATTTATAAATCGCACGGTAAAACGATAAAACAGATTTGCCGTGTATCTTTTCATTTATTAATTTATACGGCGGATATTCTTGCGATAAAACTTCCCGTTTATCGTGCTGGACGATTATGCCGCCGCTATTATTACCGGCGATTTCGTCTATAGTTTTTTCGCAAAGCCCCGAACCGTAAGGCGGGTCGATAAATATATAATCGGGTTTATATTCGCTTAAAATTCCCTTTTCGATAGCCTTTAAAACGTCTTTTTTTATAATTTTGACTTTTTCTTCGATGCCGAATTGTTTCGATAGTTTAATAATGAGCGATATTAATTCGGGCGACGTTTCGACGAAAATACAGAAAGCCGCCCCTCTCGAAATTGCCTCGAAACCGACATTGCCGGTTCCCGCGTATAAATCGCAAAAAACCCTGCCTTCTATATCTCTTCCTATTACGTTGAAAAGCGCTCCTTTTAAGAAATCGGACGAGGGAGAAACATTTTTTATATCAAATACGTTGGGGATTTTCCTCCCCTTTAATGAACCGGCTATAATCCGCATCGATAAAATTTACGCTACTCGCCTAAATCCTCCAGCTTTTTCTTGTCGAGTATAATAATATCCCTTTTGTCCAATTTTATAATATTTTGGGACGCAAAATCCTTCAGCGCCCGGGAAACCACTTCTCTTGCCGTTCCGGCGATATCGGCAATTATTTTCTGGCTCAGTTTCTTGCCCTCGAATAAAAGCAGTATTTTCGCGATTCTCTCCTGCGTATGTTTTAGCGAAAGGTCTTCTATGGTGCTCGTCAGATATCTTAATTTTTCCGCCATGCTTCTTATTATGTTTAAAGATACTTCGGGATGTTTGTAAATCAAGCCGACCATGCTTTCGCGGGATAATAAATATAATTTTACGTCCGTAACCGCATCTGCAGAAGCGGGATTAACGTCTTTCACGAAAACGGTTACGTCGTTAAACGAATCTCCGGGATAAATAAGTTTAAGAATCTGCTCTCTGCCGTCCTTGGAAGACTTATAAACCTTAACCGTCCCTTCCGCGACAAAATATATGCCCTTTGATTTATCGCCTTCTAAAAAAATATTTTCTCCAGCCTCATAATCCTCCTCCTTAAACATGGCTTTAATATCGTTCAAAATATCGCCGCTTAAAGATTTAAAATAATCCAGCATTTGAATATTTTCCATAAAACAGATAAATCCCCGATAAATTTATATATTTTTATATATTATATTATAAAATTACGCAAATATGTAAACTATGTAAAATCATATTCAAAGATTTCAATATTTATGTTATAATTAAAATAATGATACATATTTTAAGGAGGTAAGAAATTAAAATGCCTATCAGGGAATACAAATGCAAAGACTGCGGAAATTACATCGAGGTAATTCAGGGTATTAATGAAAAGCCGTTAGAAAAATGCGAACAATGCGGAGGGAAATTAGAAAAACTTATTTCAAATTCAAGTTTCGTCCTAAAAGGTTCCGGTTGGTATAAAACCGATTATTCAAGTTCAAGCGGTTCGGAAAGCGGCAATAAAACAAAAAAATCCAAGGAAGAAAATAAAGCCGCTGCGGCTCCTGCTCCTTCATGCTCCTGCGCCGGCGGCAGTTGCAAACACTAAAAGTATTACGGCTTTGACCTATGTATGTTTTTGAATTTAAAACAAAAATATCAGGATCGGACATAAGTTTAGAAATAAAGGCCGACGAAAAGCATATCGAGGAAATAGAAATAATAGGCGGCAACCGTCTAGAATATAAACCGGGAACGCCGCCTATTTCCAAAAGCGACTTAAATCTCCTGCCTCATCTTTATAAATTAATAAATCTTTTAGACGACTATTTTTCCTATAAATTAGTCGATTTCAGTGAAATTCCCGTAAACTTTTCTTTATATTCCGATTTTTGCGTCAAAATACTTAAAACCCTGCGAAGCGTAAAATACGGCGAAACCTTATCTTATAAAGAACTTGCGATGAAAGCCGGATATGACGGTAAATATTCAAGGGCATGCGCAACGGCTTTATCCATAAATAGAACGCCCATTATTCTTCCCTGCCACAGAATAACCGCCTCAGGCGGCAAATTAGGCGGCTGGTCCGGCGGAGGCGGAATAAAGTTTAAAGCGGCTCTGCTGTCCCTCGAAAATAACAATCGCAGGTTTCAACTTATCGCATAAAGCCCTTCTTCAGCAGTTCTTATCCTCTCCGTAAGCCTAACGGGCAAAACAAATATCTTTCCGTCGCCGTAATGACCGGTTTTATTTATATTTATTAAAACTTTTACGGCTCTGTCTAAATCGTCTTCTTTAATCGCCAGAGATAACATTCTTTTAGGCAGAAAACCATAATCGTTATCGGCTATATCCGCTTTATCGGTAATCAAATTTAATCCGGGGTCGAGTTCGTTTGCGAGTCCTCCGCGGCCTTTTTGCCTTCCTCTTCCGTGAACCGAATAAAAGGTCATCTGGTCAAAACCTTCTTTGCTTAATGCTTCTTTAGTTTCTTGAATTTTATGCCTTCTTATCACCGCAATAACTTCTACGACGTTTTCTTCAAATTTTGATTCCATAAAAATCCCCGTTAAAATTATAATATTTATTATAGCCCTTCGGCGCCCGTTCTTACGGTATAAGTATTTGATACCGGTATTACAAATATCTTGCCGTCGCCTATATGCCCCGTTACCGCATTTTCCTGAATAATGTCGCAAACCCTGTTTGCGTCTTCTTTATTCACGACAATCATCAGTTCAAGTTTCGGCAGTTCATCGTAAACTACTTCGCCTACTTTAATCCCTTTTTGTTTTCCTCTTCCGAAAACATGCATCTTTGTAACGGAAACAAATCCGTTTTCCTCTAATGCCTTAAGCACGTCTTTTTCTTTTTCCGGCCTGATAATCGCCCTCACCATTTCCATAAAGCGCCTCCTTTTTATGTTAATGATTTTTTATGAATCCGTTAAAATAATCGCTTTCGCAATTTCCTCTATCGGACGTCCGCTGTTCATACTCAATTTCTGCAACCTACGATGAGCTTCTCTCTCTGAAATCCTTTCTTTTTCTATAAGTATATTTTTTGCTTTGCCTATAAATTTCCTATCCTCTATATATTGCTTTAAGTTCTCATTCTCTTTTTTAATATCCTGAAATCTCTTAAAATTTTCTATCGCGATTATAGTCTGCGCCAAAATTTCGCTCTTTCTTGCGGGCTTTATTATATAAGAGAATGCCCCCGACCCTTTCAATTCTTCCATATAATTATCGTAATCTTTTACGTCGCCGGCTCCGGCGGTTAAAAAAATAACCGGGACGGGGGTTTTCTCCATAATCTTTTTGCAGGCGGTAATTCCGTCCATCGACGGCATCTTTATATCCATAAATATAATATCCGGCTTAAATTCTTCCGCCGCTACGACTGCCGCCGCTCCGTTGTCGGCTTCATATATATTAGCCGTAACGGAATTTAAAATAAATTTAAGTTCTTCCCTTCTTTCCTTTAAATCATCGACGACTAAAACTTTTACATTTAAATTTAAACCTTTTTCGTCTTCCATAATTTATGAATTTGCAAGATTTGTGCCACTTTCTTTAAGAATAATCTTTTTCAGCCACGGAGGCGGGTTTTTTGATAAAACCGCCTGAAGCTCTTCCATAACCGATTCTATTTTATCGTTAGGCTTAGATTTAATCGGATGGATGCCGGATTTTACGACACGGGCGGCCGCCGTGCCGCCGATGCTTTCCACGAAGATAATCTTTAAATCCCGCAACCCTTCGATTTTTTTATCTATCTTACTAAGTTCTTCAATCTCTTCTTCGAAATATCTGTTTTCCAAAAATTTAAAACCGTCCCCGTTAATTTCATATACCGCAAAATTTTTAGCCCATCCAAAGTGGTCATTGATTAAAATATTATCATTTGTCGCAAAGCCTACTTTCATTTCAACCTCTCCCGATCTTTTTAAATTAAACTTAAATATTATTCTTTATTCAGTAAATTTGCGCTTTCAACGGCAAGGTTTATAGCACCCCCGTAAAGTATATAATGTTTATAATTATGCCCTATTTCGTCTATTATCGGAAACCCCGCTCTAAGCAAAGGTATGCCTAAATTTTCGGCATAAAATTTTGCGTTGGAATTTGAAACTACCATATCCACGTTCCCGCGGGTATCAAGCATATCTAAATCGCCTTCACGCAAATCTAAAAATCTATGTCTAATATCGCCTATAACCTTTGTCGTTATTCCGAGCTTTAAATTTGCGCCGATTTCCGAATAAACGGAAGAGAAAGAGTCTAAAAGATCTACTCCGAGAGCCAGCGCGATTTCTTTTCCCGAAAAATAAAAATGTGCATCTAAATATGCATCCATAAGCCGGCTTCTCTGCCTTTTATATTTTTCCGGAATTTCTTTGCCGGTCGTTCTAGAAAGAAGATTAAAAAATTTATCGCTGTTTTTCAGACCGCATATATTAGGAAAATAATATGTCTTTAACCCCGTCAATCCTTCAATGTTTTTTACGGCGTCTTTAAGGCTCAAACCTATTATTAAATTAAATTGGCTGGTATAAATATCCGGTAAATCTTTTGCGTCCAATCCGTCTGCCGTAGTTTGCAGATACCCCCTCTCGTCCAGATAACCGCCTAACGACAAACCTAAATCCGGTATCATAAGAGGTTTGAAGCTAAAATAATCCAGAGCTTCGCGAAGTTCCAAAAAATCCTGAGGGGTAAATGAAGATGGACAAAAAACATTTATGCTTTTTACCGTTTTATTCGATTTTTTAATCGATTTGCCGTTTTTATTTAATGTTTCGGTTAACAGCGATAACATTGCCGCAGTATAACCGTCCTCAAAACCGCCCTTATAATCCGGAGTGCTAGCGTAAATCAGATCCGCAAAGGGAGTATCTAGTCCGCCTTTAAAATCTTTAATAACGCCGGCAATGTCTTCGCCGTTTGTTTCGGTAAGACCCGACGATGCAATCCCTATAAAATCCGGCTTCATTTTTTCGTAAACGTTTTTAATTCCGGATATTAAAAAATCTTTTCCGTCCAAAATTGCTCCCGATTCGTTTAAGGCAGTGGTAACTATCGGAATGTTTTCGCGAAAATGCTTCGTCAGCGTTACCTTGTCAAAACTTGCACAGCCGACGGCTCCGTGCATAAGGACAACCGCATTTTTCAGTCCCAGAAAAAAGACTGCCGCGCCTAACGACGAACTCGTTTTTAAAGGATTAATTTCGATATTTTTAATTAGATTCGCCATAATTTTATTTTTATATTTTTTATATCGATTCTTTCAATAATTTAAACACCGGATTTTTAATTTCCGAATAAATCAGCCTTGCCATACATTCCATACCTTCATAAGATACATAAGGCTCTAATCTTTCCTGATTTACGTCTAAAAACGGGATGAGGGATTTTATTGCCGTATATTGATTCCTCCCTCCCGCAAGTATGATATCGGCATTGTTTTCCTTTGCTATTTTAATAAGATTTACGGGATTGCCGTTATCGAGCATTATTATATTTCCGTTTTTATCGAATTCCTTTATTATTCTTAACTTATCTTCATCGGTACTTTTTTTAATGCCGGTGGCGATAACCCTCAAACCTAAATCGTTTAAGGCAGAAATCAGAGACCAGCTTTTAACTCCGCCGGTATATAAAAGAACTTTTTTGCCCGTTAAAAATTTCTTGTATTCGTAAACTTTTTCTTCGGTTTTTTTCGTTATAATTTTAATATAATCCCCTGCCTTCTTTGCAAGTTCCATATTTCCGATGGAATTTACTATATCCGTAACTGCCTTATTGGTTGAAGTAATGCCGAAAAACGATTCTTCGATATAAGGAATTCCAAATTTTTCCTTCATTTTTCTTGCCAGATATACCAAAGCTTTAGAACATATTACGACGTTAAGCTCGGCTTTATGCGAATACATTATTTCCTCTATCGTGGAATCGCCGGTAATAGTCGAAAGAACATTTATCCCGATAGATTTTAACGCTTTTTTTATTAAAAAGAGTTCTCCTTTTATATTATATTCCCCGATTAAATTAATATTAAAATCTCCCAACAAATCTATTACAGGCTCTTTTTTTCCTATAATATGGGTAAAAAGCGCATCGCCGGCAATTTTATTTCCGAGATTCTTGTTTCCCGAAAATCCCTGCGAGAGAACCGGAACAACCGGGATTTTAAACTTAACCGCAAGTTCTTTTGAAACGCCTTCGATGTCTTCGCCGGTCAGCGCAGGCACGCATGTGTTGTAAACGAATATTCCTTTAGGTTTAAATCTGTTATTAGCATAAATTATGCCCCGCCTTAACTTGTCTTCCGAACCGAAAATGAGGTCGTTTTCGTTCATTGCGGTCGTAAAACCGTACATATAATAATCTTCCCCGTTTACCGCTTTAGACGTTCTCTGGTTATAGCTGTTTCCGAGGCAGTTAATAGGCGCATGAACTATGTTCAATGCGTCTTTTATGGGACTTAAAACGATATATGCCCCGTCAAGCGCGCATCCGCCTGTCGAAGACCCCGGCGTTGCGGTTTTACAAGCTTTTTTCTCTTTTGCGGTCACGTTATGTTCGCAAGACGGTTCGTCAAAGTATTCTTCTTTTGCCGCTAAGCTCATTTTATATCACTTCCTTTAATTAAAAATTATCTCATAAGCTCAAAATGCGCATCGTCGCTTGTATCATCCAAAACATCCAAAAATTTATTCACTATCCATGTCGTTAAATTAATTACCCCGCTATAACCGTAAAGCGGATATCTGTGGATATTAACTCTGTCGAATATCGGATAGCCTATTCTGATATGAGGCACTTTGGCTTCCCTCGCCGCAAATTTGCCGTGAGAGGGACCAAGAAGCATATCTACCGGTCCGGTCATAATTAAAGACCTCAAATGCCATAAATCCTTGTCTATATAAACTTCGGCCCCGCTTTCCGAATAAGAGGCAAATAAATCTTCTATTTCTTTTTTAAAATCTTCCGTGCCGTTTGAACATAAAACATATTTCGGTATTCCGCCCATTTCGAGAATATAGCTTGTCAACCCGATAAGCATATCCGGGTCGCCGAATATGGCAAATTTTTTCCCGTGGATATACTGCTGTGCGTCGGTCATAGAATCTATCGCCCTACCCCTTTCGTCTTCAATCTCTTGGGGAATTTCTTTACCGGAAAGCTCGGAAAGCGTCATTAAAAATTCATCGGTATAGTTTATTCCTATAGGACTTTTAACGATTCTTACGTCCTGGCCGAATTTCTCGGAAAGCATTGCCGCCGTTTTTTTTGTAGCATATTTTTGCATGGCGATAGCCGCCTTATTATTTACGCAATTTTTAACGTCTTCGAGCTTCGTAGCGCCGTCGGGATATAGTTTATATTCCCCGTTTAAAGGACTGTCCAATGTATTGGAATAATCGGCTAAAACAAGATAATTTATTCCGAATATTTTCAAGATTCTTTTAACCTCGTTAATATTTCCTACGGTAGTATCGAAGCCCGGAATTATATTTATAATATCCGCTTTGGCGGCATCCCGCTTTTTGCCGAGGGTTTCGATTATAGCATTAAGCATACTGTCGTAACCTTCGAGATGTGAGCCGGCGAAACTTGGCGTATTTGCGTACGGCGCCGATATATCTTCGGATAAATAACCTTTTTCTCTTGCATTGCCCACGATAGAACCAAGGTCGTCTCCGATAATTTCGGACATACACGTGGTCGATATTGCAAACATCTTCGGCTTATATAGAGCGGTTGCATTTTTAAAACCCTCAAATCCGTTTGCCTGTCCCCCGAAAACCGCGCCGTCTTCCGTCAAAGACGTGCAAACCCCCGCAATCGGCTCTCTGAAATGACGGGATAGATTATTTCTGTAATAAGCGACGCACCCGTGGGAACCGTGAACAAAAGGCATGGTATCTTCAAAACCCGCGGCGCATAATACCGCTCCTAGCGGTTGACAGGCTCTCTCCGGATTTATCGTAATAGCCTTTCTGTTAAAGTTTTTTTCTTTATATTCCTCGGTATTCATCCAATCTTTTATCTTTTTGACCTCTTCTTTTTCCATAATATATAATAACCTCCTTTTTTATGCGTTATTTTATTTCTTTTATTTTTTCCAGCGCGGCTTCACTAATTTCCATGACGGGCTGTTTACGGCAAGGTCCATATCTCTTGCAAATATTTCAAATCCGTCGTAACCGTGGTAGGGTCCGGAATAATCCCATGAATGCATCTGCCTAAAAGGTATTCCCATTTTCTGGAAAACATATTTTTCTTTTATGCCTGAGGCGACTAAATCAGGCTTCAGCCTGTTTGCAAGCTCGACAAATTCGTATTCGTTCATATCGTCGGCAATAATAGTTCCGTCTTCCATTTCTTTCGTCGTTCTTTCATAATCGTCGGTATGGGCAAACTCATATGCCGCAGATACGACTTTCATTCCTAAATCTTCATAAGCTCCGACTATATGGCGCGGCCTTAAACCGCCGACCAGTATCATTACTTTTTTGCCTTCCAATCTCGGACGGTATTTATCTATAACCTCCTGCATTTTAGGTTCGTATGCTTTAATAACCCCTTCGGATTTTTCCTGAATGTTTCCGTCAAATAATTTCGCGATGCTCCTGATGCTCTCTTTTATTTTAGTCGGACCGAAAAAATTATACTCGATCCAAGGGATGCCGAACTTTTCTTCGAAATGCCTCGCTATATAATTCATCGACCTGTAGCAATGCAGAAGATTATAATTTACCCCGTGGGTTATCTTCATTTCCTCTATGGAACCGTCTCCCGACCAGTGGGCGACGACGTTTAAGCCCATTTCTTTAAATATTTTCATCGACGACCAGACATCCCCGCCAATATTATAATCGCCGAGTATTGCTACATCATAAGGGGTCTTTTTGCTTTCGTCTATTTCTCCCGTTCCTACGACAAAATCCCTTATAGTATCGTTTGCTATATGATGCCCTAAAGACTGGCTTACTCCCCTGAAACCTTCGCACCTTACCGGAATCACCGGAATCTTTATTTCATCGGTCATTTTTTTCGCCACAGCTTCTATATCGTCGCCTATCAAGCCTATCGGACATTCCGAATCTATAATTATGCCTTTTGCGGTCGGAAATAGTTCGTGTAATTCTTTTATTGCCTGCTCCAATTTTTTATCTCCGCCAAAAACAATATCTCTTTCCTTAAAATCGGTGGTAAATTGAAAAGGCATAAAATTTTCGACTCCGGGCTCGCCGTTAGCCAGATTTCTTCTTGTCCCCCAGCTGTACATTCCGCATCCTATCGGACCGTGGCTTATATTAATAACATCTTTAACCGGCCCCCAGACGACTCCCTTTGAACCTGCATATGCGCAGCCTCTAGGCGTCATAACGCCGGGAAGGGATTTAACGTTAGATTTTGCCACGCAGCTCCCGCATGTTTCTTTGCTATTAATGCCGATATGTTCTTTTCTGTTTTTCTTTGCCTTTTCGGAATAGACGCTTAAAATGTCTTCGACTATCCCTTCGTTTTCTTTAAAATTAACGGCCATTTTACCCCACCCCCTCTTTGTTTATCGGGGACAGATTTTAAATCTGTCCCTTTATTAATGTATGTATTAATTTTTCGTAAGCGGCAAAAATTTATGAAGATGCATCGTCTTGTTTTTAGGGCATACCTTTTCACAGCAGGTATCGCCTATACAGTTATCCAAATTTTCTATCCTGACTATCATCTTATCTCCGTCGTCCTCAAAAGTATAAACCCCGCCCGGACAAACCTTGATACACCTGCCGCATGATATGCAGTTAATATGGTCGAATTCTACCAGAAAATGCGGAACCCACTTTATCCCGGAACGACGGGGCGCATTCACGTAATTATCTATTTCGCCGGAAAAACCGTCCATAATGCTCATCGCTATCTTCCTCCTAATATTTATATATTGCAATTAAGTTGCTTTGCAACTTTTATGGTGTAAATATTCGTCGATCTCATATTTATATTTAGATATTCTTATTTTTAAATCGAGTCCATCCGTATCTATGTCCGAGAACCTGCTTAAACCTGATTCCAATAAATACTTTCTATATTCCCTCATATCCAAAGAGCAGTCTAATTTCCGCCTTAGCGATTTTATTTTTTGCGGGTTCATTTGTTTTGTAAGCATAATAAATTCATCTTCCGGAATATCTTTCCTAAACTCGTATATAAAAATTTCCCCGCCGTGATTCAGAACCCTATACATTTCTTTCAAAGAGTTCAACTTATCTTCTAAACATTTAAAAGTCCCTTTTAGTATAATCAGGTCAAATTTAAAATTACCGAAGGGAAGGCTCGCGCTGTCGGCAATCATATATTTAAGTCTTAGCTCATAATAGTTCAGATAATCGGGTTCATTTCTAAACATTCTTATCGATTTGCTATCGACCTCAAATTCGGAATGGAAAACATAATTATTTTTTAATTTTTTATTAAAAATCTTATTTGCATGGTTTATCATCGTAACGGATTTATCGACGCCAAAAACATAGGAATTAGGCAAAACCTCGCTCATTCTTCTTGCAATGTAGCCGGGGCCGCACCCGAGATCTAAAATATTTTTAGGGATATATGCAATATTGTTTAGAATTTTATCCACAAACGGCGCGTAGTCTTCTTCCATTTTAATTTTAGTGTCGCTCGTCGCTATATAAAGTTCTTCATCTTGAGAAAAGCTGAGGCTTTTCGATAGCTTACAGCCTAACACGGCATCTTCTTGCATTCGCATCTTAAATCCTCCTCCCGTTCGCTTAACTTTTTACTTAAATCCTCGCCTAAAAGCCCTGCGGCATCGGAACGGCACTGCCTGCAATGGTCCATTATGTTTATTCCTTCAATATCTTTGGTTATGCCAGCGACGTCTTTCCTGCTTGCGCCTTTTACGCCTGTTTTATAAAAATACGATTTTTCGGCGGGAATCATAGGCATAACGTTAAATAGATATACGCCGAGTTTTTTTACCTTATCCGAAATATCTTTTATGTGAAAATCGTTGACGCCGGGTATAAGAACCGAATTTATTTTTATGGTAAAACCTTTTTTTACAGCCTTTTCTATACCGTTTATCTGCTTATCCAATAATAGTTTTGCGGCATCTTTTTCCGTATAAACAATACCCTTATAGTTTACATACCTGTATATTTTTTGGGCTATAGACTCATCTATTGCATTAAGCGTGACGGTTATAAAATTTACTCTTTTCTCTTTAAGTTCCTCTAAATTTTCGGCTAAATCGAGACCGTTCGTGCTCATGCATAATATAATCTCCGGAAACTCCTTTTTAACAAGTTCAAATGTCTTCATCGTATTGCGCGGCTCCGCCAAGCTATCCCCCGGACCGGCAACTGCGGCTACGCTTATATCGTTAAAAAACCTCTTTACCTCGTATATTCTATCTACGGCATCTTCGGGCGAGAGCAGACTCGACGTTACGCCCGGTCTCGATTCATTCGGACAGTCGTAATCCCTATGGCAGTAATTGCAGGAAATACTGCAGGATTTAGCGACGGGTAAATGAACTCTGCCGTAATGTTTCGAGGCTTTCTTATTAAAACAGGGGTGTTTTTCAATTGTATTCATATATATAATTACCTTAAAATTAAACCGCCGCGTTTTTCCCGTCGGTAGTCCTTTCATATTCTTCCATGAAGCCGTATTCCATCATATGGTCTTCAAGATCCTGCATGGCCATAGGCTTCGGTATTACAAACATCTCATTTTCTTCGATATTCTTTGCAAGCTGCCTGTAAACATCAGCCTGGGCGCAATCCTTATCAAATTCTATAACGGTTTGCTTTTTAATTTCGGCTCTCTGGACAACATTATCCCTTGGAATAAAATATATCATCTGCGTGCCGAGTTTCTTTGCAAACGCCTCGACCATATCCCTTTCGTTGTCAACATTTCTTGAATTACAGATAAGCCCGCCTATCCTAACCCCTCCGGAATTTGCAAACTTAAGAACTCCTTTGCATATGTTGTTGGCGGCATACAGCGCCATAAGTTCTCCGGAGCAAACTATATATATCTCTTTTGCATAGGCTTCTCTTATAGGCATCGCAAACCCGCCGCAGACGACGTCGCCCAGAACATCGTAAAAGACGTAATCCAGCTCCCTTTCATAAGAACCTAACTGTTCGAGAGTAGTAATGGAAGTGATAATGCCTCTGCCCGCACATCCAACGCCGGGCTCCGGTCCGCCAGATTCGACGCATCTTACCCCGCCGAATCCAATCCTAAAAACATCTTCTTCCGTAACGTTTTCCTGCCCTACTTCTTTAACTGAATTTAATACCGTTTCCTGACTTTTCCCGCCTAAAAGCAGTCTCGTTGAATCTGCCTTGGGATCGCATCCTACAAGCATTATTTTATTTCCGCGTTCCGCAAGAGCCGCTAAAGTATTTTGGGTCGTCGTGGATTTTCCGATTCCGCCTTTTCCGTAAATAGCTACCTGTCTCATTCTTTCTACCTCCAAATAAATTGTTTTATTAAAAACAAAAAACGCCGCAACTAAAGAGACGAAGAATGGAACATAATCCTCAAATCCCTCTAATTACGGCGTCATTGCCGCAAGCGCCCATTTGCGCTTATATAAAAATATCGATTTTAAATTTTTATGATATCTGTTTATTTTTATATGCAGCAATCTTTATGCCATAACTTTGTTGCGCCGGCAACCCTTTTGTATTTGCGGCTTTCTAAACTTTATAAATTTTATGCGGCTTTTAATTTGCTTAATATATAATCACATTTGATTAAATAAACGGCAAAGGGTAAAGAAAAAATTAAATCTGCCCCTTTTCCTTTCCTTGCCTTTTCCTTATAAAAATATATTCCTTTTTTTTAATGAGAGAAATTAAGAGATGGCATAAATTATGCTTTCATAACCTATATGGATAATTTAATAGACGATATAACCATAAACGATACGACATTGAGAGACGGAGAACAAACGGCGGGGATTGTTTTTTCGATAGACGAAAAATTGCTGATAGCTAAAATGCTAGATGAAACCGGCGTGGATGAAATAGAAGCCGGCATACCCGTGATGGGAGGCGATGAAAAAAATGCGGTTAAAAAGATTAACGAATCTGGGCTTAAAGCAAAAATAGTCGGCTGGAACAGAGCAAAAACGGAAGATATTTACGCATCTTTAGATATCGGACTTAAATTTATCCATGTATCGGTTCCCATATCTAAAATCCAGATAGAATATAAACTCAAAAAAGATTTTCGATACGTCAAGGCTAACCTCATAAATATATTAAAAATATTAAATAAAGAAGGCGTAAAATATTCCGTAGGGGGCGAAGACTCTTCGAGGGCAGATTTAGAATCCGTCGCCGAGATTATTAAAATTGCGGAAGACGAAGGGGCTTATAAATTCCGCTATTCCGATACGGTAGGCATATTAAATCCTTTAAAAATATACGAAAATATAAAAAAACTAAAAGGCGGCGGTCAATTTAAGAATATAATGCTCGAAATTCATACGCACAACGACTTCGGTATGGCTTCCGCAAATTCGATTGCCGCCATAAAAGCAGGAGTAGGTTCTTTATCCGGCAGTATTTCCGGAATCGGCGAAAGAGCCGGAAACTGCGCATTGGAAGAGGTAATCGCCTATTTTAATTTTATAGAAAATCAAAAAATTAAATTCGATTTCATAAAAGCAAAAAATCTGGCGAAATTTATAGCGAAAATAACAAAAAGACGGATTCCGGTATCTAAGCCGATATTCGGCAAAAACATTTTTTACCATGAAGCCGGAATTCATACCGACGGAGTGTTAAAGAATCCGATTAATTATGAAGCATACCCTCCGGAATATGCAGGGGCGAAAAGAAGACTTTTGCTTGGAAAACATGGCGGTTCTTCCGCAATCAAATATAAACTTAACAAAATGGGGCTTCGAATAACCGGCGAAGAAGCTGGAAATATGCTCGCCGCCGTAAAAGCCGAATCTGCGAAATTAAAAAGATGCTTAAGCGATAAAGAGTTATTTGTCCTATATCAAAACCGTCGAAATTATGCCTGATTCTAACCGATTTTTCTTGCAAATTTTATAAAAATTTTATAATTTATCTTTATGGACAATAAAGATAAAATCAAATTCAAAAACACTTTCGTCAAATATATCGAAGAAAAAGGCCTGCGCCATACAAAACAGAGAGAAGCTATAGTAGATGCTTTCTTTTCCGCGGACAGGCATATTACCGCGGAAGAACTGTTTAACGCGGTGAAGAGAAAGAATCCGGAAATCGGCTATGCAACGGTGCAGAGAAATTTAAATTTATTATATGAAAGCGGCTTAGCCGAAGAAATAAAGATAGGAAAGCAGAAAACTAAATACGAGCAAAAATTAGGCGGCAGACACCATGACCATCTTATATGCGTAAAATGTGGACGGCTCATAGAAGTCAACGACGAGAAAATAGAAAAACTGCAGGACAAACTTGCAAAGGCTAACGATTTTATTCCGATAAAACACAAATTAGAAATATACGGAGTCTGCGGCGACTGCAAATCAAATAAGCAATAGAATTTTTATGTTAATAAATTAAAAATGGGGGTAATTTAAATATGAATACGGCAAAAAAACTAATTTACGTTTTTACGGTTATACTATTAATCGCATTTTTTATAACCAATTGCGGTTTGAAATCCGTATATGCAAATTCCAGATATATATACCCTTTAGCCTTTTTTAAACATAGGCCGTTGAAACTTATAGAACAATTAACGCAAGGTCCGAAAAGATGGCATATAGCATTGACAAGCTTGGCGAAAGCAGGACATATTCTTACAAAAAATCATATAAAATACAGCATTATTATCGTCGCTTACGGTCCGGGATTAAAAGCATTCGTTATGAAATATGATAAAAAATATGCGGAGACTATAAAGACGCTTAATAAGGAACATATTGAAATAGTGGCATGCGGAAAATCGATGAAGGAATCGGGGATAACTCCCGAAATGCTTTTCCCTTTCGTAAAAATCGCATATCCGGGAATACTTGCCTATATAGCCGAAAAAGAAGAACAGGGATACGCTTTTTTAAAACCTTAAATAAATTATTAAAACATCAAGCCGGTTCCGAAACCGATGTAATGCCCCGAACTTCCCGAAGGCGGGTCGAGAAATACTCCGTATTCCGCATCTATCTCGATATTATTAGTAATCAAATATTGTAATCCTCCGTCGAACCAGTAATTGCCGGATAATCCCGCTCCCTGTATGGAATTTCTGAAAAACTCTCCATACAATTGAAAAGACGGGGTAAACTGGTAAGCCGTTACAAAATCGGGGTTAAAACTGAAGAATCTGCGCGGGCTGCCGTTATCCGAAAGCATAGTAAAAGAAGACATGCCCGGCGCGAACTGGACGGATAGGGCATCCGTCAAGGAATAAGTGAACTGCCCGTTTACGGTAATATCGGTTCCGTAGTTCTGAAACCCGTTCGTGCCGGACGGAAAAGTAACCAGCACGTCGGCGGAATAGACGAAATGACGGGTATATCCAAATTCGTGCTTGAATCCTATTCCCGAATCGTCGTATCCGTTTGAAGACGGAAGTCTAGAGTCGGGATAGGTTAATATATTATAATTCGGCGGAAAAAATTTAATCTCGTTATTACCGGGAAGCCCTGCTCTTATTTCGGCATATGGATATTCAACCTGTTCGGATTTAAATCCTTGCTTATTAAAGAATGAATCTTGTATGCCGGCTTCTAAGACTACTTTTCCGGGTTTTACCGCGCAGGACGAATCCGATACCGTCGGCCTGTCGAGTATGGACAAGAGCGCCCCGTTTCCGGCACACGGGTCGTGAACTGCGGGCGGAAAGCCGCCGGCCTCCGAAACCGTAGATAGAAAGCCGAAAATAACGGCAAAAACAACTGCCGCAAAAAATAATGCGGGGTATCCGCACCGCGGTGCATATCTTATTTCCATTTTAACATTTTCCATATTAACATCATTCGTATTTTACAGACGGATATAATTCAGCCAGCTCTGCGGAAGCGCCGTCATTATTCCCAAAATCACCATTACCAACCCGAGTATGCCCACCGCCGCTATAGATTTTTTAGAATAGGCATATTCTCCCAGTATTCTTTTGCTCCCGGCAAGCGCTATCAAAAATCCGAGGACTATCGGAAGAATAAATCCGTTAAACGCTTCGACGTCAACCATAATAGTTACGAGCGGTATGCCCGGTATAAGAACCAGCATAGCCGATACGAAAATTAATACTATATATATGAAATAAAAAAGTTTTGCCTCGCTGAAACGATGATTTAAACTGTGTTTGTATCCCCAAGTTTCTCCCGCCGCCCACGTAAACGCCATAGAAACGACGAAAGCCGCCAAAAGGCTGGAACTGTAAAGTCCCACGGCAAACAAAGCTCCTGCATATTTTCCGGCTAAAGGTATTAAGGACTGACCGATAGCTTTTGCGGTTGACGGAACTATATGGGCTTTATACAGGGTAGCGGCGGTCATGACTATAACCGCAATCATAAGAACCTGCGTTGCAATGCTCCCTATAAGCGTATCCGCTTCCGCCAGTTTAACGTCTTTTTTGCATAAATTTTTATCGACCGTCGCGCTCTGCTGGTAATAAATCATCCACGGCATTACAACGGCTCCGGCATTTGCCGCAATAAGCCAGATATAATCTTTATTGCCGAGGGGCTGAGAACCGAACAAGCCTTTAAAAACAAACTCATGAATATCGGGATGGGCAAATATAGC
Source organism: bacterium (assembly GCA_021781285.1). GTDB lineage: Bacteria > SZUA-79 > SZUA-79 > Acidulodesulfobacterales > Acidulodesulfobacteraceae > Acidulodesulfobacterium_A. The sequence goes on from JAJXXD010000160.1 coordinate 18,516, forward strand.
CGCAGGTATGAATACAAATCCCGTAAGAGAAAAGATAAGCGCGATATTTTCCGCCCTGCGGTAACTTCCCGTAAAAACGACAAACAGGAGGATTAAGAAGCTTATGCCCACGCTATAGACTTTGGGTATGCCGAATATCTCTCCGCTTGCCGCAATTCCGGAAAATTCGGTAATAAGCGCCGTAAAAACCACAAGAAACAGGGTAATCGTAGCAAATGCCGCCCACTTACTGCCGTAATATTCTTTTATCAGTTCTCCGTGTCCCTTTCTGGTAACGCACCCGAGCCTCGAAGTCATTGACTGTATTAAATATAAAATAGGTATCAAAAGTATCTGAAGGGGTATGAGCTTATATCCCCACTGAGCTCCCGAAACGCCCGCCGTCGTGACGGAACCTGCATCCATATCGGCAATCATAACTACAAAACCCGGACCCAATACCTTAAAAAAATGGAGTCCTCTGTATAGCGAACGCTTATTGAGCAGAGGAAACCTGCCTCTTCCGCGCCTCCTGTTCCGGCTTTTTCCGCTATGCATGTTTTCTTCTTTTTCCATAAATTTACGCAAGCCTTTATTGACATTTCACATTAATGATAATAAAAATCATTATCATTATAATACGGAAAAAATTCTGCGTTGTCAAGCGTTTTTTAATTAAACAATATTATTCTTTAAGGCGTCTCCGGTTGCCGCTACCATCGGATGAAGGTAAGGGGTAAGCCTCGGCCGGCTTCCGAATTGCATAGTAGCTATGTCTGTAGCAGTTGCATGCATCTAAATAGCGAGAACTATCGTATTGACTATTTTCCAGTAGTCGAACCGCCCGTAATTTGACCTCCGAGCAGCTGCAAAGAATCTACTGTTTTAATATCCATATAATTATCTACTCCCCTTCCTCGACTTCATACTTCCCGGGCTTATATCCCGCATCTTCAATAGCGGACTTTACCGCTTCTACCGTCGTACCGTCTTTAGCGACAATATACGACGTATTTTCCTTTAAACTGGTATTTATCTCAATAACTCCGTTTACCGATTTTACGAATTTATTGACCCTTGCGACGCAGTGTTCGCAGGTCATACCCCCGACTTCTATTTTTATCTTCTTCATTGAAATCCTCCGGATATATTTTATTTTTATCTGCCGCGATTAAGAAAATGGTCTTACCATATATTTATATATTACCATAAGATATGGTAATATATAAATATGGATTTATTCGACAATAATATTAATAATATACACGAAAAAAAAGAAAGCGATTTTTTACCGCCGCTTGCCGAAAGGCTCAGACCTAAAGTTCTGTCCGAATTTATCGGCCAAACGCATATTCTCGGCAAAGACAAACCTTTAAAGAATATGATGGATTCAGGATTTATCCGCTCGATGATACTATGGGGTCCGCCTGGAAGCGGAAAAACGACTCTTGCCGGCATTATAGCAAATGCCGCAGGTTACGAGTTCTACAAAATTTCTGCGGTTTCTTCAGGCGTTAAAGAACTGAGGGAAATCATCGACAAAGCAAA
>JAJXXD010000085.1 GCA_021781285.1 bacterium
TTGAACCGAACATATTTATTAAAACCGGAAAATTATAGCCTTTTACGTTTTCGAATAAAAGTGCCGGACCTTCTTTTTTTACCATCCTGTCCGCAATTTCCGCTATTTCCAAATTTCTATCGACGGGAGTGCCTACTCTGCGTAAATCGTTATTCTTTTCTAATATCCTGATAAATTCGTGCAGGTCTTTATAAGGCATGTTTAATTTTTTTATAATAATACATATAATATTAAATTATCATCCGTATTATTATATCAAAATTATAAAAAAAATAAAAGGGAAAGGTGTCAGATTTCGGCTTTTTTTATCCTGTAATCGCCCTTTTTGACGGTATATCCGGTATTATCAAAATATTCCAGCAGGGGAATTGCATATTTTCTCGATACGCCTGCAATTTCTTTCATATCTTTAGGCCCAAGCCTTTCTTCTTTTTCAAAAAAATAGTCTAATTTAAACTTGATGCCGTCAATCTGTCCTTTCAGGTAATAAATATCCGGTTTGACCTTTACGAGCTTTCCCTGCTTAACCATAAGAGCGGTTATATAATTTAATATCTTTTTATTTACTTTTATTTTATTTTCTAATTCGGCAAAATCCGGAACGCTGTTGCCGTTGGAATTCAATAAATTTTCTATTTTTTCGGCAATATTTATATATTCGGCGGGAATAACCGCTTCGGAGGCGCTATGCTCCAATCCTTTCGGAATTATATTGCCGTCATAGTATAAGACCTCTTTTTTGGACAGTAAATCTTCTACTATGATATCGAAAAGTCCGACTGCCCCGGGTTTATTAAAATTTTGCTCAAAAATAACATATAATTCCTGCTTGTTTAACCTTTTTTTAAAATTAAAGTTTTCGTCTTTTGAATTTTCGTTTATTATTTTTACCAGCAAAGAACTTCCTGCGTCGAAATCTTCTTTTAAAAAAGCAAATTTATATTTATCGTCCGTTATTATCCTGCCGTCTCTTTTTAATTCATTTATAACGGCAGTAAAATCGGTAAAATTAATATTTAATTTTTTATAAATCTTTTCTATCGCGCTTCCTCCGTTAATCGCTATAAAGCCGTAAACGGCTTCTTTAATATCGTCGGAAACCATTGTTTCGTAAATGCTTTTTTTTGATTCTTCATACCCGTAATCCGGCAAAGGGTCTATTATAAAGCCGCCGCCGACAGTCCTGCCCGCGCCTATATCTCTTATAATAAATTTTTCTTTAGCCATAACGGATATTTTATCGTTCAATTTAAACAGCGCATATGAATATTCGCCCGGTCGGATTCTTTTATCAGCGTTAAAAATTATTATTTTAGAATTGACGTATGCCCCGCCGGTCATAAATGACAATAAAATATGGCTTTTCAAATCTTTTTTATTTTCAAAATCGTAAAAAACTTTTGTAAAAATAGAATCCGATACCGCAAGGCTGTCTTTTGCCGATATTACGTCGCCTAATTTAACGCTTTCCTTTTTTACGGACGGAACGTTAACTGATATTCTCATGGATTTACGGGCGGTTTCAACCGGCTTATTATGGGATTCTATGCTTTTTATTCTTGCCGTCAGGCCGGAAGGCATTATCTGAATTTCATCGCCTGCGGAAAAGCTGCCGTATTTCAATGTTCCCGCTAAAATAGTCCCGAAACCTTTTGAAGAAATTATTCTGTCTATAGGCAGAAAAACTTTCGTAGGAACGGGTTTTAGAGAAGATTTTAAATTATATTCTTTTGCCGCCTTTTCTATTTCTTTTTTTAATCCGTCTATGCCCTCGCCGGATTTAACGGAAACTTTAAGTATATTTTCTGCAGATTTATCATAGCCGTATAACTTTAAAAAATCCCTTGCTTCAGCCTCTCTCTCTAAAATAATTTCATCGGAAACTATATCTATTTTTGTAATTACCGGTATGATTAAATCGATGCCGAGCAGTTTTAAGATGAGCAGATGTTCCTTGGTTTGAGCCATTACGCCGTCGTCTGCGGCAATGGCCAGCAAAACGCCGTCCATTCCGGCAGAGCCGGAAATCATAGTTTTTATAAATTTTGCATGCCCCGGAACATCCACGATTCCCACCGAAATACCGGAAGGAAAAAGCATATTGGCATAACCCAGCACTATGCTGATACCGCGTCTTTTTTCTTCTTCGAGCCTGTCCGTTTCTATGCCGGTTAGCGCTTTAATAAGCGAAGATTTCCCGTGGTCTATATGTCCCGCCGTACCTAGTATAAAAGTATCCATCTATTAATTTTATCAAATTTATTTTTTAAAAAATAATAGCCCGGCTCTTTTTAGGGAACCGGGCCACCTTTAGGAGGAGTGATGGAAAGCTTACAGCTTTTACAGTTTGTCTTGGTTTTAAGAAAAATTTATATATTTATATTTTTATATCCGCCGTCATTGCGAGCGAAGCGAGGCAATCTGTTTTTATAACTTTATTACTCCGAATATGCCAGATACAGTTTCATATTTCCCCTTCTTATGTAGAAAAGAAACTGCTTCGATTTCTCCGCCCTGCTTATATCGTTCAAATACCCGCCGATACCGTTAACCGTCCGATGGTTTATCGACTCTATAACGTCTCCGGGCATTATGCCCATTCTCTGTCCTGCTCCGCCGGGTATAACTTTAGACACTATAACTCCGTGGTGAACGTTTTGTATTCCGTAGCTCTGCATGTTTTGAGGGGTAAGCGGCACTACCGTAATGCCTAATTTCTTAGCCGAAACTTTCTGAGTTTTTTCGTTAAAAGAATTTTTAGGGCTCTTCCAGTTTCCGACCGTTATCGTAAGCATTTCTTTTTTGCCGTTCCTGATAATTTCGATAGGAACGGTTTTTCCCGGTTTTATATTTCCCACTAACCATGGGAGCTGGGACATCTCCCTGACTTCTTTACCGTTAAATTTTATTATTACGTCGCCGCTTCTCAATCCGGCTTTTGCCGCAGGACCGTCAGGAAGAACCGAAGATACTAATGCCCCGCGTGAAGTTTCAAGATTGAACGCTTTTTTGAGGGCGGGCGATATTTTTTGTATTTCTATTCCGAGCCATCCCCTGGTAATTTTGCCCGTTTCAAGTTCAGGGAGAACCTCTTTTACTACGTTTACCGGTATAGAAAATCCTATCCCCTGCGCTCCTTTTATAATGGCGGTATTTATGCCTATAACCTGCCCTTTCATATTTATTAGAGGACCTCCGCTGTTTCCGGGATTAATCGCCGCATTCGTTTGTATAAAATCTTCGTACGGACCTCCTATGGCTCTGCCTTTAGCGCTTATTATCCCGTTGGTAACAGTCCACCCTAATCCGAAAGGATTGCCTATCGCAAGAACCCATTCGCCTATCTGCGACTTGTTGGAATCGCCGAGAATGGCGGCGGGAAGATTATCGCCGTCGTTTATTTTCAAAAGAGCAAGGTCAACCTGCGGGTCTTTACCGATAACCTTCGCCTTGAACGTTTTTCCGTTGGAAAGCTTGACGTATATTTTTGTTGCGCCGTTTATAACATGGTTATTGGTGATTATATATCCGTTTTTACTGATAATTACGCCCGAACCTAAGCTTTCTTCGGTATAACCGCTCTGCGGAACGTTATTAAAAAAATTTTTGAAAAAGTTCCCGAAGGGATTAGGTTGATTTCCAAAAGGACTCCGATACATTTGAAACGGCCCGCTTTTTACTTTTTGGGTCGTCCTGATGTTTACGATAAACGGCTTGTCCTGTTTTATCAATGCGATAAAATTGCTTGGACCGTTCTGCGCCGGCATCGCGGAATCTTTTGTAGTATAAATTACGGGCGCGCTTCCATCAGCCATAGATTTTTTAAATAAATGCAGATTTGCAGTAATTATTATCCCTGCTATTATTCCGATTAGCACCGCAACTCCGGCGCCTATAATTTTTGAATCAGATTTTAAACCCATAATCTAGAAACTCCTATTTTTTGATTATTTTAATTACTTATTTTTATATGATGCAATAATAATGCCAAAAAATATAATTTTTAAAAACATTATACTTTCAAGCATTATATGGCAATATTTAATTTTTATAAGATTTTATTTATTATCGTTTTGTCATTACGACAAATATTGCTTTGTCATTACGACAATAAATAAAGGGACCAGATTTATTTTATTTTAATAGTCTTTTAGCCTGCTAAACGGGCTCGGCGCTAACGATGACCGCTTTTTCTATAATAACGTCGTTCGTTTCTTCATTGTAATCCAGAACTATCGAGTCCCCCGAAACAATGCCCCCTGAAAGCAAATCCACCGCTATTCTGTCCTGTATGAAAGATTTTATAGCCCTTTTAAGCGGTCTGGCTCCATAAACGGGGTCGTATCCCTCCATTGCTATAAACTTTATCAATGAATCCGTATAATCCGCATCTATGCCTTTTTCCTTAAGCGTATTCTTTAACTTGCCCAGCTGAATATTAACTATTTTTATAATGTCGCCCTCGTTAAGCGCATGGAATATAATTATATCGTCTAACCTGTTAAGAAACTCCGGCCTGAAATGGTTTTTCAAAAGATTCATAACGTTGTTCTTCATTTCTTCGTAATGCTGTCCGCTGTAACTCTGTATAATATCGGAACCTATATTGGATGTCATAATGACAATAGTATTTTTAAAATCGACCGTCCTGCCCTGCCCGTCGGTTAATCTTCCGTCGTCGAGAAGCTGAAGTAAAACGTTAAATACGTCCTGATGGGCTTTTTCGACTTCATCGAATAAAACGACGCTGTAGGGGCGCCTCCTGACCGCTTCCGTAAGCTGTCCCCCTTCTTCGTATCCGACATAACCGGGAGGAGCGCCTATAAGTCTCGACACGGCGTGTTTTTCCATATACTCGGACATATCTATTCTTACTATACTGTTTTCGTCGTCAAACAAAAACTCGGCAAGAGCTTTTGCAAGTTCGGTCTTTCCGACG
>JAJXXD010000192.1 GCA_021781285.1 bacterium
TCTGGATATCGTGGACGACGCATTATTGGTATGAATAGTCGAAAGGACCATATGCCCTGTAAGCGCCGCCTTTATTGCAATCTCGGCGGTTTCTAAATCTCTTATTTCGCCGACCATTATAATATCCGGGTCCTGCCTTAGAAAAGACCGCAAAGCGGAAGCAAACGTTAAGCCGATTTCTTCGTTAACAAGAACCTGATTAATTCCCTGAATATTATATTCGACGGGGTCTTCGGCAGTCGAAATATTTACGTCCGGCCTGTTTACCTCCGAAAGCGCGCTGTATAAAGTGGTAGTTTTGCCGGAACCCGTGGGACCGGTTACGAGAATCATTCCGTAAGGCCTGTGTATAGCCGTTTTAAAATCTTTCAACTGCTCATCGGAAAACCCTAATTTTCTCATATCGAGCTGAAGATTGGATTTATCCAGCACCCTGATGACGATTTTTTCCCCGAAAAGGGTCGGAAGGCACGATACTCTCATATCGACTTCTTTATTATCCATTCTTGCCTTAATGCGCCCGTCCTGCGGAAGTCTCCTTTCGGATATATCCATCTGCGACATTATTTTTAATCTCGAAATTATAGGATTTTTCAGCTGTCCGGGTATTTTCATCTGCTCTATCAATTTCCCGTCCAAGCGGTATCTCACCCTGACGATGGATTCATAAGGCTCTATATGGATATCGCTTGCATTCATTTTAACCGCATCCAAAAGAACCTTATTGACGAATTTTATAATAGGCTGTTCGGACGATGACCTTTGAAGTTCGGATATATCCACTTCCTCGTTGGTTTCCTCGATGGCGATGGAGTTGAGATAATCTTTGTTTTCGGTAAGTATGCTTGATGCATTATAGTATTTAGATAATGCCGAGGCGATTTCGTTTTCCGACGCAACGACTATTTCTATATTCAAGCCGGTTAAAAATTTTATGTCGTCTAACGCCTCTACCCTTGTAGGGTCGGATACCGCAAGGTACATTGTGTTCCCCTGCCTTTTAAAGGGAACCACCTGAAGCTTGACCGCCAAATCGGGAGGGATAAGTTTTATTACGCTTTCAGGAATCTCGCCGTCGAGCAGATTAACGGTTGCAGCGCCGAACTCTTTAGAAAGAAAAGAAACCAGATCGGCATCTTTAATGAAACCGAGTTTTGTAAGCTGCCTTCCTATGCTCCCGCCGACGCGCTTCTGTTCTTCAAGCGCCGAATTCAAGTCTGCCGAGGTTATTATGCCGTTTTTTACCAGAATTTCTCCGAGTTTTAAATCTTTAATCTTTTCGCCCTTGGCTATTCCCGACCTAATTCTTTCCTGCATAAACAGGGCGTTTGATATGTCGTCTTTTTTTGCGACGCCGTGCTTTAATAGGATATCTCCTAATTTTTCATTAGAAAAATTAGGAGATGACATGAAATCATTATTCATATTAATCCTTATATAATAGCTTTTTTTAAATAGACAATAATATTGCCTATTTAATTTTATCATATAATCGAAAATTTTTAAATTATATCGCTTAAAACTTCTTTAATAGTGTTAAAATCAGTTCTTTTCCCCGTCCAGATATAAAAACTTTCGACAGCCTGAAATAACAGCATAGACAGCCCGTTCGCGCGTTTCAGCGATTTTTCCTCCAGTACGCTTAAAAAACCGGAAGACTTTGAAGAATATGAAATATCAAACAAAAAGAATCCGCCCCTGAATTTTTTTAAACCTGAGAATAGATTATTAATCAGACTGCCGCTTTCGTCCGACGGCGTTACGGTATTGACGATAATATCCCAATTTTTAGATAAAATACTTTTTGAAACTGCGCTTAAATTAAAATCGGAGCATAAAATTTCCGTATGCGATTTTAGGGACGTTTTCCATAAATAGGCTTCTTTTTTAAGCTTATCGGCATTGTTTGCGCTGCGGTTAATTATTAAAATATCTTTAGCGCCCTCTCTTATTAAAGCATAAAGCGCCGCTCTCGAAGCGCCTCCCGCTCCAAGAAGAATCACGCTCTTACCGTTTAAATTTTCTTTAAATTCATAATTTACGGCTTCAACGAACCCGGTTATATCCGTATTATACCCGCGGTAACCGCCGTCCTTTTCCAGATTGACCGTATTTACGGCTCCGACGGTTTCGGCCTCTCCGCTTAAAGAGCCGACATACTTTAAAACTTCTGTTTTATAGGGCTGCGTAATATTTGCGCCTTTTATGCCGAGAGACTTAAAACCGTTAAATGCGGCGGCAAATTTTTCGGGAGGAACGTCGAACATGCCGTAACATAAGTTTGCGCCGAGGATTTTATTAATAGAGTTATGTATCAGGGGGGAAAGGGAATATTTTATATTATAACCGAAAATACCTGCTAAATACGGCGGAGCAAAAAGAGGGGCATCCTTTTGTTCTTTCATATCAAGCGCCCATAAGCAATTGTTTTAAAAGGTAGTCTATTTTGGCGGCTTTTTTGTCGTCGATAAACATATAGACATATCTTTCTATATCCTGAATAGCTTTCGTTAAAGACTGCTTGTCCCCTTTGCTTAAAATATTAAAATCGACCGGCACTTTGTCCGCTTTGCTGCCGAGCTGTTCTTTTAATATCTTTTTAACCGAATTGACTAAATCTGTACCTTTGAGCGGTTCGCTATGCGGAGGGTCAAGCTTAATATAACCGCTTTGCAATAAATTATAAAGGGTTTTTAAAACGAAAAAATCATTTTCTACGGTTAAAGAGAGAATCTGGTTAACGTTTCTTTTGCCGTCCACCAGCGAAAGAACATTCCATATCGAAGGAGTAAGGGAAAGCGACCTCAGGTTGCCGCTTCTGTTTGTGATTACCGTGGGAATATAATTTTTTGACGGAATAACCTTGGTCATTACAGCCAGCTCGTCGCGTCTTTTCTTGCAATCCGTCAAAATAGGCGATAAATTCATAGGGGTTGCGAAATTAATAATATCGGGCAGGGGTTTTTCGTCGAAAGCAAATTCTCCGTTTGTTAAAAAAAGTATATAATTCAGGGTTTCGGATATATAGCTGGAGGTAAATTCATGTTCTTTCGATTTAGATATCGCTTCGGATTTAAAAAAATATATGTCGAAGCCGGCGGTAGTTTTATAATATGTACGGTATTTCTCAAGCATCTGCAGATAATCCTGCTTGCTCATATCAAGCAGTTTAATAACTAATTTTTCGAGGATATTATTATCGGAAATGGAAAGAAAATATAACATTCCGTCTTTTATAAAAAGTTTTGCCGCAAAATTTTCGAACCGTAGATTTAATACCCCTGTTTTTTTTGAAATTTCTAAGAATTTTAATACGTCAAAAAGTTCTAAGTTCGTTATATTGCCTTTTATATCCATGATAATGGCCTTATTTTTATTATATTAAAATTTATTATCTTATTTGTGGATTTCTAATTCCCTGATTAAATGGAATATAAACCTGTTAACCACGCCCACGAATACCGAGCCGAAAAACAAAACCGCTCCTATGAGAAAATAGGATAGATTTATATTATTAAGAGACGAAATAAAGAAAAATGCTCCCGTTTCCGCCAAAAAGAAAAAAAACATAAAAACCCACATTATCGTAAGCCATCTGCCGACGAACCCGCCAGGTATCCTATTTTTTAGAGAGGCCGCTATAATCATATTTACAAACATTATCAATGCGCCTAATATGACTAACAGATAAAAAATACCCTTAAACGTCAAAATAGAATTTAAATTGACCACAGTCGTTTACCTCCCCATTTTTTCTTATTTAAAAAATTAATATTAATTTAATAATACAAAATAGATATATTTTTTTCAATATATTTTTTATCTAATGTTGATATTGATAATTTTTTTCGTTTATTTTATAATTATCTTATGGACGCAAAAAAAACAAATTTAAATGATTTAACTTTCGAGGAAGCCCTCAAAAAATTAGAAGAAAATGTTTTAAGCCTTGAGAAAGGAGACCTCGGACTTGACGAATCTATAACGCTTTACGAAGAAGGAATAAAATATTCGGATTATCTCCTTAAAAAGCTGGACTCCGCCGAAAAAAGGGTCGAGGAATTAAGCGCAAAAAACGATGGTAACGGTATGCCTTCTTTAAATACCGAGCCTCTAAATATATGAACGACTTAGCGCTGTATATAGAAACCGGCAAACAATTAATCGACGGCTTCATAAATACCCATTTTATTAAAAAGGGTTACGATAAAAAATTTCCGCATAATAAATTTTCTCTTGCGGACGCCATGCTTTACACTCTGACTATGCCCGGCAAAAGGATAAGACCTATAATTCTTTTGCTCGCCGCCGAAAGCTTGGGTTTTTCGGATAAAAAAAAACTCCTCCCTTTCGCTTCCTCGCTTGAACTGATACATTCTTATTCTTTAATACACGATGACCTTCCTTCGATGGACAACGACGACTTGAGAAGGGGGAAACCTACAAGCCATATAATATTCGGAGAAGCTACGGCAATACTTGCCGGAGACGCCCTGCTTGCCGAAGCTTTCGTTATGCTTTCGGACAAAGATTACGTCGGAGAATTCGACCCCGTAAAAATTATAGAAACCATAAGGGAACTTTCCTGCGCCGCCGGGGCCGGCGGACTTGTAGAAGGACAGTTTCACGACGTCAACTCTTTCGGCGAATCTTTAGAATTGGAAAAAATTGAATATATAAACGAAAAAAAAACGGCGAGCCTTATCGCTTCGGCTTGCGCGGCGGGGGCGATATTATCCGGTAAAGACGAACGGGTCGTATCGGAATTCAGAAAATTCGGCGGATATATCGGATTGGCTTTTCAAGCCGTTGACGATGTTCTCGGAATTATCGGAAATAAAGAAATTTTAGGAAAAACTGCGGGTATAGACAAAATGAACAATAAGCTTACGATGGCAGAAAATATAGGACTTGAAAAGACCCGCGAATTAATT
>JAJXXD010000193.1 GCA_021781285.1 bacterium
GAAAAGATGTCTGGGGATTTATTCCTATAAAAATAAAAACGCCCTTAACGGGAACGGTCTTTCTTTCTTTGGTTTTAAGGTTTTCTAAAGTTATCGATTCTACGGTCTTATTGCCGTTTATAGAAATAGGGGAATGTTCCAATTCCATTGTAATGTTCTTTGCGTTATGCAGTTTTTCCTGTATTATTTTTTCGGCCCTGAACTCTTTTCTCCTATGGATTAAAACTACGGATTTAACTATCTTCGTCAAATAGTTGGCTTCTTTTAACGCGGAGTCTCCGCCTCCTATAACTGCGATATCTTCGTCTTTAAAAAACGGGCCGTCGCAAGTCGCGCAATAAGATACCCCCCTTCCCGTAAATTCTCTTTCGCCGGGAATATTAAGCCTTTTAGGGGAAGCTCCTACCGTTATTATAACGGTCTTTGCCTTATAACTTTCGTTAACGCCCCTAAGGGTTTTATACTGCCCGTTATCGGTTATATCTTTTATTTCGTCGTATATAATTTTAAGCCCCAAACCTGCGGCATGCTCTTCAAATTTTTGCATAAGCTCGGCTCCCGAAAGCGATGGGAACCCGGGGTAATTTTCGATATTATCGGTAAGCGCGATCTGTCCGCCTACCGCCATTTTTTCTATTAAAACAATATTAAGACGGGCTCTGAGAGCGTATATTGCGGCAGAAAGTCCGGCAGGTCCGCCGCCGATTATAATTAAATCGTAAACCATCCGATTGCCTCCTTACTTATAATAGATAGGGGGCAGATTTAAATCTGCCCCCTATCTATTTATTATTTATCTATTTTATAGTTTTTATAGTTGTTTTATGTAAAAATGATTATTATAATACATTAAATCACATATATTCTTTTAAATCAAATCGATAAGTAGGTTAAATATACCCGTTAAATTATGAAAAAATCCCTGAATCTTCTGCAGCTTACATTTGCTTCGACAAGCGCTATTATAGGCTCGGGATGGCTTTTCGGCATATATGTCAGCGCAAAAGACGCGGGGCCGGCATCTATATTTTCATGGTTCATAAGCGGATTTGCGATAATGCTGATAGCATTAGTCTATAGCGAACTCGGCGCTATGCTTCCCGCCGCGGGAGGTCTTGCAAGATACCCGAAATACACTCACGGAGCATTCTTAGGATTTATAACAAGCTGGATATTGATTATAGCCGGTGCCGCCGTCAGCACTATCGAAACGGAGGCTACCGTTCAATATCTTAATTTTTATATACCGGGTCTTTTTATAAATAAATCGCTCACTCCCGATGGGATAATTTTTGCTTTTTTTATACTTATCCTTTTCTTTCTGCTTAACCTGTTCGGAGCGAAAATATTTGCCAAAACCAACACATTTCTTACTTATTTTAAAATTTTAATAGTCGCGGCCGCTGCAGGCGCCCTTATTTATGTTTCGATGAAAAACGGAAACATTAAAAATCTTGAAGGGTATGATTTAATGCCTTACGGATACGGCGGAATTATGAAAAGCATATCTCTGGGCGGCGTGATATTTTCATACCTCGGTTTCAGGCAGGCTATCGACCTTTCCGGGGAAGCCGAAAATCCGGGAAGAGACGTCCCTATAGCGACTATACTATCAGTCGTTATAGGAATAGCGGTTTATACCATGCTTGCATTCAGCTTTATAATATCTGTTCCGCAGGTAAAAAACAATTCGTGGGATATGCTGAATTTTTCATCTCCTTTCGTAAATCTGCTGAATATGTACGGACTTCCCGCATTTGCTCTCATGGTAATACTTGGGGCGGTTATATCTCCTTTTGCAACCGGATTGGTATATATGGGCACCACTTCGAGAATAACGTTTGCCATGTCTAAAATGAAATTTCTACCGAAAAGTTTTCATTTAAATTTTAACAGGTATGGAACGGCTTATATCTCGTTGATTTTTACATTTATCCTGTCGGCATTGTACCTTCTGCCGTTTCCAAGCTGGCAGTCTTTAGTCGGAATAATCACGTCGGGAATGGTATTTACTTATATTCTTGGTCCGATAGGGCTGATGACGTTCCGGAAATTAGACCCTGCAAGAAAACGCCCTTTTTATCTGCCTTTTGCAAATATTATTGCGTTATCGGCATTTATAATAGGAACGCTTATTATTTACTGGTCAACTTTTGATATTTTATGGAAACTGGGAATAGGAATAGCGGCCGGAATAGTACTTTTTATTTTCACGAATTTTAATCGTATTAGACATAAATTTAAACAGACCGTAATACCGGGTATGTGGTTTTTGATGTATATAGCCTCTATTCTAACTATATCTTTCCTTGGAAGCAGAAATTTCGGCGGCATAAATGCTATCGAATCGCCATACGATTCGTTAGCCGCAGTTTTAATTGCCGTTTTATTTTATTTCATCGCTATTAATGTTTCCATAAGCAAAGAAGAAATGAAAATGATAATAGAAGAAGAGTTCATCGGCGAAGAGTTTGAAATCTGAATAAACTTATTTATTATCCGAATTTTCAGTTTGACCGCCGTTCGATTCCGTATTTACACTCGCCTGTTCATCGCACCCGTGTCTGCCGTCGCAGTAAGGGTATCTTTTAGACAAACCGCATTTACAATAATATAGCGGTCTCTCTTTGACTTTGGATTTTAGTTTAGTTAAATCTACTTTATTCATATTTTTCATTTTTTAATTCTCATTATCAATAGATAGCAAATTAAAGAAGAAATAATTAAAATTACGGGGATAAAACCGTAATAACTATTATACAATAAACCGGCTATGCTTCCGCCGAAAAAACTTCCCGAAAATTGCAGGGTATTGTAAACTCCCATTGAAGTTCCGACCAGAGATTTATCCGATGAGGACGCTACCAAGGAAGGCATTATAGGCTCCGTAATAGAAAAACCGGTAAAAAAAAGTATTCCGCCGATAATAATAACAGGCAGAGCGTAACCGCCCGAATGGGAAAACATAAAAATGCTTGAAATGCCCATTAATACAAAACTAAGTTTTAAAAGATGTACTTCGTATCCCATATCGGCTTTCTTTGAAGCCTTCATCATAGCGAAAAGCGAAAAAACGACCATAGGGATTAAAACCTTGTAATAATACCCCGTTCCGAGTTCGTTTTTAACTATCAACGGCATGCCGAAGAAGAAAACGGTCATAAAAAAAGACAATAGGAAACCCTGAACGGAAAGATTTGCAAGGGTTTTATTTTTTAGAACGACAGCCGCGTCTTTGAAAGAAACCTCTATTTCCTTTAGCATTTCTTTGCTTTTAGGCTCTTCCACCCAGACAAGAATTAAGACAGCCGAAATTATCCCGAGAACGCCCGAAACGTAAAATAAGAAAGGGTAACCGAAATAATATGAAAGAAGTGGTCCCGCGACTATTCCTACGACAAAACTAAGTCCTATCGGTATGCCGAGAAATGCCATCGCTTTTGCCCTGTCGCTCTCGGAAACGGTATCGGACACTAAAGCGAATGCCACTGAGCTTTCGGCGGCGACCCCCTGAAGGAACCTTAGGGAAATAAGCTCGTAAATATTGGAAGAAAATCCTATTATAAACGTTAACGCGCCGAATAACAGCATACCGAAAAATAGAACGTTTTTTCTTCCGATTTTATCCGAAAGATAGCCGAAAGGAATCTGGAATATTGCTCTCGACAGTCCGTAAATCCCGAATGCGATTCCGATTAAAATAAAATTTGACGAGAATTTTTTAGCAAAAAGAACAAAGACGGGCAGAACAAGAAATACCGCCAACATCCTTAAACCTACCACCGAACTCATTGCCGCGATAGTTTTTTTTTGCGTTTTGTTAAAAGCCATACATGCATCCTTCCTTAAATCACTTCCCCGCCCTGATATGGCGCGATTGATAGCTTCTTATCGCTCTTAGAAAATCAATCTCCCTAAACTCCGGCCAATATGCGTCGCAAAAATAAAACTCGGAGTAGGCGCTCTGCCACAAAAGAAAGCCCGAAAGCCTAACCTCGCCGCTCGTCCTGATGATTAAATCAGGGTCGGGAGAATCTTTTGCGTAAAGATATTTAGATATATTTTCGACGGTAATGATATTGGATAAATAATAGTAATCTTCGGAATTGGAGGCGTAATTATTAATTTTATCTTCGTCTATCCCCGAAATATTTTTTGCGTAATTCAACCTTGAAACATCCGAAATATTGTCGGAAATAAACTTTATAAGGGCATCGCATATCTCCTGCCGCCCTCCGTATCCCAAGGCGATATAAAGCCTGAGATTGGAGTAATCTTTTGTTTTCTCCTCCAGCTTATTTATTGCGGACATCAGGTCATTCGGAAGAAGTTCTCTTTTCCCGATAACCGAAATCCTTATTTTATTTTCGTTGATAAATTTTGAATCTATATAATACTCAAGCTGGGATTTTATGATTTCAAATAAATGCTCTACTTCGTCTTTGCTCCTTTTAAAATTATCGGTAGAAAGAGCCCAAACCGTCACTATTTTAATGTCTAATTCGATGCACCATGATAAAACCTCGTCAAGTTTATCCGCCCCTTTTTTGTGTCCCTTCGAAATATTATCAAACCCGTATTTCTCCGCATACCTTCTATTTCCGTCAAGAATAATCCCGATATGCCCGGGAATTTTTTTATGCGAAATATCCTTTTTAAGCCTTTTTTCGTAATAATAATATAATAATTTTTTTATAAATGCCATTGTTTCCTGTGCTATAATCAAACTATAACAATTGCGCAATACTTAAATTTGAATGCTTTTTTATTTTTTAATATAGCATATTTTACTAAATTTTTGAACCAGCGCCGTTGAAAACCTATAATTATCTATGTCTTATATTGAATTAAACGACATCGGAATTTTCTATATACTGCATAAATCGACGGCAGAGAAAACCGGATCCGTTATCCTGATTCACGGTGCCGGCGGAAATCATCTTTCAATGCTTTCGGTTTTCAACCATATAAAAAAAAAATACGGCAGAATTTTTGACATACTGGTTCTAGACCTTCCCTCCCATTTCAGGTCTGCCGCGCATGGACGAGAAAATCCAGCTGACGGCATAACTTATTATGCCGAAACCATAAACGCTCTTTCGTCAAAACTTTTTGGAGAAGGTAAAAATTATATTTTAATAGGACATTCGATGGGAGCGCAGGTATGCATTAAATGCGCGTCTCTATTCCCCGGCAACGTAGAAAAAGCCATGCTTATCGCCGGATGCCATAATACTTATATAAGCGATAGTTTCATAAAAAGTTTGGAAAGTTCGTTTGACAGAACGATTATACTTTTTTTAAAAGATGCGCTTGCGTCAAAAGATAAAAGCATTTTAAATAACGCTTTAATAGATATAAAAAGAACTCCCCGTCAAACCGTAATAAACGATTTTAAATATTCTCAATATTATAGCGGACATTGCGAGGACGATTTAAATATTATTAACCGCCGCAAAATCCCTTTTAATCTTATATATTCTAAAAAAGATTTAATTATGCAGGATAAATGCATGAAAGAATTGCATAAAAAATTAGCCGGTTCCGTCATCCGTGAGATTCCAGCCAAAAACCATATCGATTTTCTATACGAAAATTATCCGATGGAAAAGGAAATCGATAAATTTTTATTGACATAAGCATAGCTAAAATTATAAACTTTAAAATTGAATTAAAAATCCAACCATTTTAAAAATTTGGGGAAACATTATAAAAAATGCGAACGTTATGCGAAGAGATTAGCGAATCCGATACCGGTAAAGAGTTTACATTTAAAGGATGGGTTATGCACTACCGCGACCACGGCGGATTAATCTTCATTGATTTAAGGGATTATTCCGGCATACTCCAGATAGTTTTCGACGAAAATATAGATAACGAATCTTTTAAAATTGCTAAAAAATTAAAAAACGAATATGTCGTTTCTATCGCCGGAACTGTAAGAAAAAGACCGGAGGGAACGACAAACGCAGGTTTAAAAACCGGCGGCATAGAACTTCTTGCAAAATCCGTCCAGATTCTTAACGCCTGTGAAACTCTGCCGTTTCAGATTGACGAAGAGGCCGAAGTTAACGAATTTACGAGACTAAAATACAGGTATTTGGATTTAAGAAGTAAAAGGTTAAAGGATAATTTAATATTCAGGTCTAAGTTTACTTATCTGATTAGAGAGTTTTTAAACAACAAAGGTTTTTTCGATATAGAAACGCCTTTTTTAACGAAAAGCACGCCTGAAGGCTCAAGAGACTTCTTGGTGCCTTCCAGACTAAATCACGGTCATTTCTTTGCCCTTCCGCAATCTCCTCAACTTTTTAAACAAATCCTTATGGTCAGCGGATTCGAAAGATACTATCAGATAGTCAGGTGTTTCAGGGACGAGGATTTGAGAGCGGATAGACAGCCTGAATTTACCCAGCTCGATATGGAAATGTCTTTTGTGGAAATCGAAGACGTTATGTCCGTTACGGAAGAATTGTTTGCTTTGATATTTAATAAACTATTGGGTATAGAATTAAAAAGACCTTTTAAAGTATTGGATTACGACGAAGCAATGGATAAATACGGCAGCGATAAACCGGATACGAGATTCGGACTGATTATTAATAATTTAACCGATGTTTTTGCCGGTTCCCAGTTAAACGTGTTTAAAGATAATATTCAAAAAGGCGGGGTCGTTAAAGCCGTCTGTCTGCCCGACGGTTCCAATCTCCTTTCGAGAAAAGATATAGACGAGCTTTTAAGCGTAGTAAAAGATTTTGGCGCAAAGGGTCTTGCATGGACTAAAGTAGGGGAAAACGGTCTCTTTGAAGGTGGAATTTCAAAATTCATATCCGACGATGAAAGAAATAAGGCTGTTGCAAGACTGGAAGCAAAAAGCGGAGATATCATTTTTTACCAGTCTGATTCAAAAAAAACTGCTGAAAACGTCCTCGGAAGATTAAGGCTTTACCTCGCAAAAAAATACCGCCTTATCCCCGAAGGCAGATTTGACCTCTTATGGGTCGTCAATTTCCCTTTATTTGAATATTCAGAAGAAGAAAAAAGGATTGTTTCCGTTCACCACCCTTTTACTTCTCCCGCCAAAAAAGACTTGGGCATACTCGAGAAAGAACCTCTTTCCGTTAAATCCGACAGCTACGACCTTGTGCTCAACGGAGAGGAAATAGGCGGCGGCAGTATCAGAATCCATGATCCTGAACTGCAGGGTAAAATTTTTGAAATTCTTTCTATATCGCCGGAAGACGCAAAACTTAAATTCGGATTTCTTTTAGATGCGTTAGGTTTCGGAGCTCCCCCCCACGGCGGCATAGCCTTCGGAGTGGATAGAATATTAATGATTCTAAGGAATGAAAGTTCCATCAGGGATGTAATAGCTTTTCCTAAAACCCAGAAAGCCTATTGTCCGTTATCGGATGCTCCTTCCGCCGTAAAAGACGTTCAACTTAAAGAACTTGGAATAAAATTGCGGGAAACCGCCGGTAAAAATATAAAATCTGAATAAAACGGGGGGGTATTAAATTGGAAAAAAAATCTACGTTTCCTCATCCATACTTTGAATCTCATCCTAACTGGAAGTGGTTTATACTTACAACGGTTCTTGTAGGCGCAACTATGTCCGCTTTGGACGTCAGCATAGTTAATGTCGCAATGCCGACGATGCAGCATGGTTTTGCCGTTCCGATGTCCACGATAGAGTGGGTTGCGATGGCTTATATGCTTACCCTTACGGTTTTTTTGCCTCTCTTCGGCAGGCTTGCCGATATGTTTGGAAGGACAAAGATGTATAATATCGGCTTTGTTGTGTTTACGGTCGGTTCCGCGCTGTGCGGACTGGCTCCTAACGCAGATTTTCTAATATTTTCCCGCGTGCTTCAAGCGGTCGGCGCAGGCTTGCTTCAGGCAAATTCCGTTGCCATAATCACACAGGCTTTTCCTTCAAACGAATTGGGGAAAGCTATAGGACTTCAGGGTTCGATACAGGCGATAGCAATGTCCGTAGGTCCTTTCGTTGGAGGCATGCTTATTGCCGCTGTAAACTGGCGGTTAATATTTTACGTAAATGTCCCGATAGGCATTGTAGGCACATTTATGGCTCTGTTTATACTTCCGTCAAGCAAAGCAAAACTCGGCGAAAAAAAGGAAAAAATAGATTATTTAGGCATATCTTTTTTTGCGGCGGGACTGGCTTCGTTAGTTTTAGCCGTTAATCAGGGCGAAAAACTTGGATGGAGTTCTCCGGTAATACTTATTTATTTCCTTATTGCCATTATTTTACTGCCGCTCTTTGTATATACCGAGCTTAAGGTTAAACACCCGATGATCGACCTTAAAATGTTTAAAAAATGGGGGTTTTCCGCAGGCAACACTACCGGTCTTTTATCTTATTATGTTCTGTTCGCGGTTTTATTCCTAATGCCTTTTTACTTAGAAGAAGTTTTACATTATAATGCCGCGGTAACCGGGTCTATTTTAACCCCTATACCGCTTTCTATGGCTATAATCGCCCCTTTTGCCGGAGCAATCTCCGACAAATTAGGCTCCCGCATCATGACCACGGCAGGAATGCTTATCTGCGCAGTTTCGACGCTGCTTCTAACATTTTTAACTCCGGCCGTAAACCTCTATATTTTAATTTTTGAATTCATTATACTTGGCATCGGTATGGGTATTTTCACGCCCCCTAACAACAGCGCGATAATGCTCTCGGCGCCGCCGGAAAGGCTGGGGGTTGCCGGCGGAATATTAAATATGATGAGGGCGCTGGGTCTTATTTTCGGCGTTGCCATATCCGGACTCGTTTTTACATATCTAAAGCACGGTTACGAGTTGTCCAATGCCGGCACTACGGTACATTCCCGTATGCCGGAATCGGTTTACATTTCGGCATTCATGCACGGATTTGCCGTCGTTATGATTTCACTCGTAGCTATAAACATATTCGCAACTATTATTTCCGTCGCCAAAAAGGATGTAAAACTTAAAAAAATAGAAGGTGCGGAGCCTATAGATTTAATGTAGTTAAATTATAAAAATTATGGGAATTTTTAATATAAATAGAAATAGAAATATTTTACCAGAAGGTAAAGGCTACGAAATTACCTGCGGTATCGAATTTATCCTAAAGAGAGCGTTAAATAACGGGATTAATAATATATTTCTCGACGGCAAACTTACGGAAAACCTCCCCGAAATCAACAAAACATCTTCCTTAAGGATTCAGTCGGATATGGATTTTTTATGGACGGAAATATACTCTCTCGCTATAACTAACCGCAGAGCTATGGCTTTTGCCTGCGACCAGTCTTTTTTGAATTTTATCAATTTAGAAAAATATTTTATAGGCAATAAAAATTTAAACGGCGGCATTGTTTTATTTCTTTTTAAGAAACGCGGCATTAAAAAGTTTTCCTTTCCGTTCGAAAGTATTTTCCCTGTCTATAATTATTACAAAATATCGGGATTTATAGATTATCTGCCTTATTATTTCGAACTTTCCGAAAAATTAAAATTGCCTGTCCTTATTTATCTTAACGACTCGGTTATGAACGAATACAACCTCGACGAAAAAAAAGAATATACGGAAAGGACTGCCGCAAAGCCGCATTTTTCTTTTGAAAACAACGATAAACAAACTATTATTCCTTATGAGCAGAAAAAGAATATTCAATTTTTCAAAAATACGGGCGAGCATATTAAACTATTCAAAGGAAAAAGCGCGGATAATCTTGTCTTGACCGATGCCGAATACTTTCACCGCATTATAGAAAATAAGAATTTTTCGGAAAATTCGGATATTATTTTGTTTAATCTTCTTAACCCCGTAGATTCTCTGGAGTTTATTGAATTAATTAAATCCGATTGCGGCAATTATTACAAAAATATATATATATTCGACGATAAAGGTTTGTTGCGGCAACAGCTTACGGATGTTTTGGAAAACAATAAATCGTCATTGAGTTTCGAAAATTTAAAACTTATTGAAGCGGGGAATAGTAACGGGATAGAGTTAGGATTTTGCACGGATGATTTTAAAATAACCGAAATAAAATCGACAAAATCTTTTTGCGTCGGCTGTACTTTGTTTACATTTTTGCAAACCCTCGAAAAAAAAATAGATACTCCCGAAGACTATATATTAATTGGCGAAGAGGGGTGCCTCTCTCTTCTGAACTCAAGCGCATTAAAATTTTCGTTTCAAAATATAATGATTACTGAAAATCCTCTTTTTTTATCGTTCAATTTATATTCCAAAGATTTAAACAAAACTTTTTATATTTTTATTTCCGCCCTCAAATTTTCTGAACAGATAGACAAGTTTATTAAAATAAACGGCGAATTAAATTTTAAGGGTAGAATTACATTCGTCATTTATAAATCAATTTTTGATTTTGATTATAATATCGAAAACTTAATTTCGCATCCGTTATTAAAATCTTTTAAAAAAATAGCCGTTAAAAAAGGAACCCGTTTGAAAGATTTAAATATGAGAACCGATTCGACCCTGATATTTATAAATAACGACTGTAATAATTTTGCTAAATCAGGACGAAATTTAAATTATACCGCATATTTATATATTAACAATTCCGTCTGCGATAAATTCGAGTGCAGACTGTGCTATCAAAAAACAAGATGTCCTGCAATTAAAATCACGGAAAATAAAAATATATTCATAGACGAAGAAGTATGTAATTTTTGCAAACTATGCATAGACATATGCCCCCATAGCGCAATAAAATCAAAAAAAAGAAAAAAGATTAAATTAAAGAAGTCTTTGGAAAGTAAAATTAACCTTTAGCCGAATATGGAAAATATAAATTACAATCTTATCTTAAACGGCGCCGATTTCAAGGAAATTAAATACTTAAGCAAATTTATTTACTTTTCTTTAAAAAGCGAAAATTTTAATGTTTCGCTTTTAATAAAACCGGCATCCAATATATCAAATTACACACTCACATACGCGGTTATAAAAGTTGGAAAATTTGAGTCTATAAGCTGTCTTCAAAACATAGACGCGATTATCAGCTTGGATTATCAATCGACATTAAACTACCTTCCTTTTATAAACAAGAATACGCTGGTTTTGTCCGATTATTCCGCATTTAACGTTTGCGATTACTGGCTTACCGACAACGATGTCGTTTCGGATAAGTTGAATGAAAAGACGGCAAACATATATAAAATACCCATTAAAAATATAATAGATATGGACGCTATGGGGAAAAATAAGGTAAGCGCATATAATGCTCTGGTCGGCGCTTTTATTGCGAAAAGCAATCTCTTAGACCTTGATTCCGTATGCAGGCAAACGGCTTTGTTTTCTAAAAACGATGCGGAAAAGAAAAATGCGATTCAGGCTATTTTAAAGGGATACGACTATGTTTCCGAGGTTTAGGCTGCACAGGGGATTCTTCTTTGTGGCAATATGCGCATAAGCCGTAAAATTCAACCCCGTAATTCCTTATATGGTAATTCTCGGCTAAATTTTTCTTTATTTTAGTTTCAAAAAATCCCTTAAGATCAAACTCGTTTATCTCTACGTCTATTATCTTCCCGCATTTTTCGCATATAGCATGCCCGTGCAAAGAAATATCCCCATCGTAATGGACTGAATCCTGCATGGTTTTAATTTCTTTCACTTCGTGCAGAGACGCAAGCATCGAAAGATTCTTATAAACGGTATTCAATGAAACCATCGGATATAATTCTTTAAGTTTATTATATACGTCCGTAGCTGACGGATGATTTTTTGATTCGGAAATAATCTTAATAATTTCAAGCCTTTGGGGAGTAAGGCTGTAACCCATTTTTTTAATCTTTAAAACTATTGTATTTAATCTCGAATTCAAATTCATACGAAACGATTCTCCTTAAAATTATTATATAAAATATTACTCTATATAATAATTATTATTATATAATAATATAAAAATGTCAAATATTTTCCGGCTTGAAGTCTTTTATGCTGTCGAAAAAGGCTTCGAGCCTTGTCACATAGCCCGCATCGGCGTTATGTTCGTCTATTTCTATTTCAAGGTAAGGCTTATATTTCATATAATCGGCAAAAAAAGTTTTAATAAACGAATCGGGGCCGCAGGCGTAATTAGTAACATAAACGGCGTTAAGCTTAGGATTGTCCATTATTATCTTTGCCGCGGATAAAATTTTATGCCCGGAATGCCAGAACATATTATCATGCTCTCCGTAAATAGAAACTTCGCCTATATCAAGGAAATCCATCGGAATAACCGTTACGCCGAGAGAAGATATTTTATTGGAAATGGCTAAATTAATTCCGTCGTCTTGAGTATTATACGGCCTGCCGATTAATACGGTAATATCGTCGTATTCTTCTATAACCTCTTTTCCCTTATTTTTTAATGCTTCAAAAAAACTTTTTTGTTTTTGAACGGCTGGGTCGAAAGCATTTATAATTTTATTTTTTGATATGCCCAAACCTTTGAGATTTTTAACAATGCTGTCTATCGTCAGGCTATAATCGAAACTGCCCCCAAACATCCTGATTTCCGGTGAAATAATCTTTATTTTATCAAATTCTAAAAGCGATTTTACTATGCTGGGAACACCCTGTATATAAGGGCACTGATACGTATTTTCCTGAAATTCGTGATTTTTTTCTCTATTTACCAGCGCAGGCAGAAAAATTGCGTCAACTTTCTTGTCTATCAAGTTTTTTACGTGGCCGGACAAAACTTTTACGGGGAAGCAGGTATCCGTTACGGAAAGCATATTGGACGTATTTATAATCTGCCTGTTAGTTTCATCCGATAAGATAACGTTAAATCCTAGTTTTGTAAAGAACTCGTTATAAAGAAGAAAAAGATCGTATGTTTCCAAGCACAAAGGAATGCCTATGCGGGGTTTTGAATAATCGGCTTCGTTTTCTACGGAATATCCGTCGAATAAAAGTTCTTTTCTGAATTTAAAAAAGTTTTCTCCTTTTTTTATTTTAGCTTTATCTATTTCGAATATATCGCATCTTGCTCCGTAATAGTGAGGAGATTCCTGTTCAACGGTAACTTTATTAACGTCGCATAAATTGGAGCATTTCTGGCATTCGAAAGATTCCCGAAAATATTTTCTATTCATCAGGTCAAAACCGGCGAATTTTGACGGTCCCGTATTTTGAAAGGCGATAAGAGCGCTGCCTATTGCCCCTGTTACTTCATTGTGTTCAGGAATGACTATTTTTTTATCGAGAAGAGTTTCGAATGCGCTCACTACCGCTTTGTTCAATGCGACGCCGCCCTGAAAAAGTATCCGGTCGCCTACGGGTTTTCCTAAAACTACTTTATTTAAATAGTTCTCTACTATGGAATATGCAAGTCCCGCAATAAGCTGGTCTTTATCGGCGCCTTTCTGCTGATGCGATACCAGGTCGGACTCCATAAATACGGTGCATCTGTCGCCCAGATTGCAGGAGCTTGAGGCATTAAAAGCTTTATCGGCAAATTCTTTGATAATATCTATATTAAGTTTCTGCGCCTGCTCTTCCAGAAACGAGCCTGTACCGGCGGCGCATGCTTTATTCATTTCAAAATCTATTACTACGCCGTTCTTAATCCTTATATATTTTGAATCCTGTCCGCCGATTTCAAAAACGGTGTCCACGTCTTTATCTATAAAGATAGATGCCGCCGCCTGCGCCGTTATTTCGTTTTTTATTATATCAGCCCCGATATAGTCCGCAATCAAGTATCTTCCGGAGCCCGTGGTACAGACTCCCCTAACGGAAACATCCACGTTAAAATTTTTTAATTCCAGATATATTTCGTAAAGGGTATCCCTGACGACCTCTATAGGTTTACCGTTGGTTTTTTTATATTTTTTAACCAAAAGCTGTTTGTTTTCATCTAATAAAACTACGTTTGTTGAAACGGAACCGGTATCTACTCCGATATAAACGGGAACCGTTAATCCGGAACGGCATTTAAGCGCGCTTAAACTGTCTATGCCCGCATTATTTTCTTTTTTGTCTTCTATGGAATAATCCTTGAGCCTGTCTCTGTATCTGCCGGTTAATTTATTTTTCTCTATAAATTCTTTGAGGTATTCCAATCCCTTAAATTTAAAATTTTTTTCATTTTGCGAGATTATGGCAATTCCTATTGCAGACATAACCGTATGATGCTCCGGTATAATAAGTTCATCGTCCTTCAGCTTCAGGATATCTTTAAACGCCCTTGCCATGCCATGATTAAATGCAACCCCGCCTTGAAAAATAACCGGTTTTTCGAATTTTTTGCCCTTAGCAATCGTTCCCACGAACGTTCTTGCGACGGCATAACATAATCCGGCGACAATATCGGAGATAGGAGTTGAAACCTGCTGAAGATGAATCATGTCCGATTTAGCAAATACGGTGCATCTTCCTGCTATTTTTGCCGGATTTTTCGATTCTAAGGCAAGTCTTCCAAATTCATTTTCTATATTTATATTTAATCTTTCCGCCTGCTGGTCAAGAAAAGAACCCGTCCCGGCGGCGCATAAATCGTTTAATCCGAAATCTTCGAGAAAAATCTGCCCCGTCTCCTTACTTTTCTTAAGCATAAGAAATTTCGAATCCTGTCCGCCCATTTCTATGACGGTTCTAACGTCGGGATAAAAATATTTCACGGCTTCAGTCTGTGCGACAAGTTCATTTATATTGGGAATGCCTAAAACCTCTCCTATCGTCCGCGAGCCCGAACCGGTCGCTCCTATTCCGGCAAAAGAACTTTCAGAAAATTCATCGAAAATATCTTTTAAAACGTTATAAGCCGCTTTAATAGATTCCCCGTTTGACCTTATATAATCTTTTTTTAGAACTTTCAGGCTTTTGTCTAAAATCGCAAATTTAACGGTGGTTGAACCTATATCTAAGCCTAAATAGAGTTCTTTATTGGATTCTTTCATTATGCGCAAACCTCATATTATTTCTTTTCATAATCTTTTCCATCTGCCGCCTTCTTCAAACATTTCTTTTTTCCAAACCGGCACTGTTTCCTTTATATTGTCTATTAAAAATTTTGACGCTATGTATGAATCTTCCCTGTGGGGGCTTGAAACCCCTATAGAAATAGAAATTTCACCCGCATCCATTTTTCCCGTTCTATGTATTACGCATACTTTTAGAATATTATACTTATTAAATGCTGCGGAGATTAATTTCTTAATTTCTTTAACCGCCATTTCTTCATACGCCTCGTAATATAAATATTCTACCGGCTTGCCGTCATCGTTATCCCTGACCGTTCCGTTAAACAAAAGAACCGACCCCGCCGAAATATCGGAAACAAAATCAAGAACTTTGGCATCATCTATTTTTTCGCCGGTTATTTCTATATGCATATTCGTTTCCGATGCGGAATAAACGCCGCCGCTGACAGGCATAATAATAGTTATCTCATCCCCTTCGGTCAATTTTTTTTCGGTTTCCGTATATTCCATATTAACGGCATACTTAGAAATTTTAATAATTTTTTTCACCGCCGGATAAGTTTCCTCTATAACCGCAATAACGTCTTTTACGGTTGAACCTTCCGGAATTTGCAAATCTAACTGATTTTTTCCGATTATTTCTTTCAAGGCGGCAAAAAGCCGCACTTTTATACTTATCATATTATTTTATATGGAAGAGATATGTTTGGATATTTCATAATAAAGATGGCCGATTTCATTAAGAATTATCTTATCCATAGCTAATTTTACGGCATTTAGGGAACCCGGGACGGAAAAAATTATCTTTCCGTTATATATTCCTGCGGAAGCACGCGACATAATGGCGGAAGGTCCGATTTCATTATAGCTTAAACTCCTGAATAACTCCCCGAAACCATATAGCTCTTTATCGTATAAATCTTTTAACGTTTCGTAAGTTATATCTTTGAAAGAAACTCCTGTTCCGCCGTTTATAATTAAGGCATCGGTTTTTTGTTTCTGATCCGGAAGGCAAATTTTTACGATAAGATTTTCAAGCAAATCTTTATCGTCTTTTATAATACTGTAACCCGACACCTTATGGGAAGCCGACAAAAGCCTTTCTTTTATATAGTTCCCGCTTTCATCTTCAATTTCTTTTCTTGTATCGCTAAGCGTTATAATATAAATTTTTAAAAGTTTACCGGCTTTTATATCTTTTTTGTGCTCCAAATGCCCCATAATAATTGAATTTTAAACTATTACGGCAAAAAAGTCAATCCCGCCGAATGTTTTGAAGATAAACCAAATTAAAAAAGGGGATGGATTTAAAATCCACCCCCTTTTTTATCCTTCTACGTCATTGCGAGTACATGAGATTGGTTAGCTGCGAAGCTAAGCAATCTGGTTATTATGCTATAGCGGTCAATTTTTAATACATTCCGCCCATTCCGCCGGGCATTCCGCCGCCGGGCATTCCTGCAGGCATTCCGCCTTTTTCTTCAGGTTTATCCGCTATCATTGCTTCGGTCGTAAGCATAAGCGATGCAACGCTTGCGGCATTCTGAAGAGCCGTCCTTTCAACCTTCGTCGGGTCGATAATACCGGCTTTAATTAAATCTTCGTATTTGTCCGCGGCCGCATTATATCCAAAAGCAGCTTCTTGATTATTAAGAACTTTGTCTATAACTATAGAGCCTTCTACGCCGGCATTTTCGGCAATCATTCTTAAAGGCTCCTGCACGGCTCTTCTAATTATCTTAACGCCGGAATCTTCGTCGTGATTTGATCCTTTTAATTTATCTAAGACCTTCGCCGCCCTTAAGAGCGCGACACCGCCTCCGGGAACTATGCCTTCTTCTACGGCAGCCCTTGTAGCATGAAGAGCGTCTTCGACTCTGGCTTTCTTTTCTTTCATTTCGGTTTCCGTAGCAGCGCCGACATTTATGACGGCAACGCCGCCTATTAATTTTGCAAGCCTTTCCTGTAGTTTTTCTTTATCGTAATCCGATGTAGATTCTTCTATCTGAGCCCTAATCTGTTTAACCCTTTTTTCTATATCGGTTTTTGAACCTGCTCCATCGACTATCGTAGTGTTGTCTTTATCTACGGTTATTCTTTTTGCATGACCGAGATCTTTAAGCGTGATAGACTCAAGTTTAACGCCTATATCTTCGGAAATTACCTGTCCTCCGGTTAATGTAGCTAAATCTTCAAGCATGGCCTTTCTTCTGTCGCCGAAACCCGGAGCCTTAACGGCGCAACAGTTTAGCGTGCCCCTTAATTTATTAACGACAAGCGTTGCAAGAGCTTCTCCTTCGACATCTTCCGAAATTATAATAAACGGGCGTCCCGATTTTGCGATTTGTTCGAGAATAGGCAGTAAATCTTTCATCGCAGATATTTTCTTTTCGTTAATCAAAATATACGGGTCGTCCAAAACGCATTCCATTCTTTCGGAATCCGTCACAAAATAAGGCGATAAATAGCCTCTGTCGAATTGCATTCCCTCTACTACTTCAAGCGTCGTCTCCATGCTTTTCGCTTCTTCTACCGTAATAACGCCTTCTTTGCCTACCTTGTCCATTGCTTCCGCGATAATAGAACCTATCGTCTCGTCGTTATTTGCGGAAATAGTTCCTACCTGGGCTATTTCTTTTTGATCCTGTATGGGCTTGGATATCTTTTTAAGTTCTTTCACGATTTCTTCTACGGCTTTGTCTATTCCTCTCTTAACGTAAATAGGACTTGCTCCGGCGGTAACGTATTTGACTCCTTCTTTATATATAGCCTGGGCTAAAACTGTAGCGGTGGTTGTTCCGTCTCCGGCCGTATCGGAAGTTTTGGACGCGACTTCTTTTACCATTTGAGCGCCCATATTCTGAAACTTGTCGGATAGTTCAATCTCTTTCGCTACGGTAACGCCGTCTTTAGTAATTGTGGGAGAACCGAACGATTTTTCTATAACTACATTTCTGCCTTTAGGTCCGAGCGTAACTTTAACGGCGTCTGCAAGAGCATTGACCCCGCTAAGAATTTCGGCTCTGGCTTCCGATGAAAATTTTAATTCCTTTGCCATAATTATTTTACTCCTTATAATTTAAAATTATTTAGTTTTTAAAAATTCTATTTCTCTACTATCGCCAAAATATCGTCTTCTTTCATAATGAGATATTCTTTGTCGTCGATTTTAACGTCGTTGCCCGAATATTTTGCAAATAATACGATATCCCCTACTTTTACGTCCATAGGGATTTTCTTTCCGTCTTCCGTAATTCTGCCGTTTCCTGCGGCTACGACCTTACCCTGCATAGGCTTTTCTTTAGCGGAATCGGGAATAAATAATCCTCCTTTGGTTTTTTCTTCTTCCTGAAGCCTTTCTACTAAGATTCTGTCCTGTAACGGTTTAACTTTCATAAACTTCTTCTCCTTATTAATTATTAATTTATTTTAATTTTTACAAATGTCGTCAAAGAAATGATTAGCACTAATATTGTTTGAGTGCTAACTCTTTTAATATACACTTATGTTTTTAAAAAAACAATATTGCAAATCTTTTAACGATTAGCATAATTATAAAGCATTTTTTAAAATAATCCGGTTTAAATTAAATTTTCTTTATTTTTTGCAGTTTATCATTGATTTAATATGTTTTGCTCTATTTTATATTTTTATTATTAAAGAAATATCAAATATGATATAATTAATCTATTGAAAATATCCTACAATAACAATGAAAAACTATATTCTGACCGTAAAAGGTTTGACGAAAAATTTTGGCCGGTTTCAAGCCTTAAGCAATGTTACTTTTAGTATAAAATATGGGGATTTTTTCGGGCTTATAGGTCCGAACGGGGCGGGTAAATCTACTCTTTTAAAAATACTTTACGGCATCGTCATTCCGGATTTCGGTTCTACCTTTATCTCCGGCTTAGATCTTAAATACGATTATAAAAAAATCAAGTACAACCTCGGCATTGTTCCTCAGGACGATAATTTAGACGAAGACTTGAGCGTTTACGAAAACCTTTTAATATATTCGATGTATTTCGGAATACCCAGAAAAGAATCTATTAAAAAATCCACGGAACTTTTAAAATTTTTTAATTTAGCCGATAAAAAATATTCTAAAGTTGCGGCTTTATCCGGAGGATTGAGGAGGAGGCTTATGATTGCAAGGGCTTTAATAAACAATCCGTCTTTAATCATATTGGATGAACCTACAAGCGGATTAGACCCTGAATACAGGCAGAATATCTGGGGCAGGTTAAAAGCATTGAACGAAAACGGCGTTACTATTCTTATGTCCACGCATTATATGGAAGAAGCCGAAAAGCTTTTTAAAAATATGATAATACTGAATCACGGAAATATCGTAATGAACGGAGCGATTAAGGACATTACCTCAAATAAAAAATCTTTAGAAGAAATCTTTCTCGATATTGCTAAAAATTAAGTGAAAATAATAAGAAAAATAGCCGATATAAATTCCAATTTAAGCCTAAGGTCATTTACGGTTTTTTACAGAAACTATATGGTCTGGCTTAAGTATTATAAGCCGGGCGTAATAGGCGATATTCTTGAACCTCTTTTATATCTGGCGGCGCTCGGATTCGGAATAGGCAAGTTTATACACCGCATAGACGGAATATCTTACGTTAAATATATCGTTCCGGGGATAATCGCATCGTCGTCCATGTACGCGGCGGCATTCGAATCGACGTTCGGAGCATATACGAGAATGGTTACTAACGGAATATACGAGGCTATTCTTCTTACGCCGGTAGGAATAGAAGACATAGTTTCCGGCGAAATTCTCTGGGGGACGGCAAAGGCATTTATGAGCGGGGCGGCGGTTTTAATAATAGGGACTGTTT
>JAJXXD010000180.1 GCA_021781285.1 bacterium
CAAAACCCAGTTTCGCTAAAGATTTAACGGAATTTAAAACGCTGAAATGCTCTATTTTAGAAACGATTATATGCTTGCCTTTATCCATTCTCGCAAAAGCCGTTCCTTTTATCGCAAGATTGTTAGCTTCAGAACCGCTTCCGGTAAATATAACTTCCGCGCTCGCCGCATTTAAAAGCTCCGCCGCCCGAAGTCTGGCTTTGTCCAAGGCTTCCCTAGGTTCGTCGCCTAGCGTATGAATGCTTTGAGGGTTGCCGTATTCCGCCGTAAAATAAGGCTCCATGGCGTCTTTTACTTCTTGTCTCATCTTCGTCGCCGCAAAGTGGTCGAAATTAATTATTTTCAATTTTGCCTCCCGATATTATTACCTTAATTGTCATTACCGCTCTAATTTTCTTACTTTTTTACGTAAACAACGTATTCGGGCAGATTTATTTCATAAGACAGAAATTCATGTCCGGTTTTTTTACAGTAGCTTTTTAAATCTTCTACGATGCCTTCGTCCGATGCCGTTACTTTTAATATCGAGCCATCCGGAATTTTTTTAAATTCTTCCGCAACTTCCATTATCGGCATAGGACAAGATAATCCAAAAGTATCGAGTTCATAATCGTAATTCATATTTTTTGACCGCCTGCATTTTTTAATTAAGCGTGTTCCAGTAAATCATGTTCATCTTCGTCGTGCTCCGGCGTTTCAACCCTGCCTATAGGACCTTTACCCGCTTTTCTCGCCCTGTAATCTTCGATGGCAAGATGAAGGGCATCGGCGGCAAGATTGGAGCAGTGCATCTTTACCGGAGGCAGTCCGTCTAAAGCCTCGGCAACCACCCCGTTAGACACTTTTTCAGCTTCTTCGAGAGTTTTGCCTTTGACGAGTTCCGTTACCATAGAACTTGTGGCTATGGCGGCGCCGCAGCCGAATGTTTTAAATTTTACGTCTTCAATTTTATCGTCTTTAACTTTGATATATATTTTCATTATATCGCCGCAGGTAGGGTTTCCGAGTTCTCCTACCCCGTCGGCGTTTTCTATTTCGCCCACGTTCCTTGGATTCTGAAAATGGTCCATTACTTTTTCCGAATATACCGGCATAATATTACCTCCCGATTTACATTTAATTTGTT
This sequence comes from bacterium, assembly GCA_021781285.1. Taxonomy (GTDB): domain Bacteria; phylum SZUA-79; class SZUA-79; order Acidulodesulfobacterales; family Acidulodesulfobacteraceae; genus Acidulodesulfobacterium_A. The sequence continues at coordinate 1,127 of JAJXXD010000180.1, forward strand.
TTATGTAATTAATTTAGCTTATAATAAATTAAAACATACTTTACTAAATTAGTCAAGTATTAGCGGAAAAAAATTATGGGGACGGCTCGTCATTGCGAGCGTTAGCGAAGCAACCATGCGGATAGTCTAATGGCCGAGAAGCTTATTTATAAAATCCGAGCCTGAGTTTTATTACTACGAAGAAAGCCTCGAAAATAATGCCGTTGGACATCTTAGACTTCCCCATCGTTCTTTCGTAAAATATTATGGGATATTCTTTAAAACTGCATCCCGCTTCTTTAAGCACCCTGTATTTCATCTCTATCTGGAAAGCATAGCCCCTGGAACTTATACCGCCGAGATTTATCTTTTTAAGGCATTTTACGTCGTACATATTGAAGCCGCCGGTTAAATCGCTTATTTTAACGCCGGTAACTAATTTTGCGTAAATATTTGCGAAGTAGGAAATCAAAAGCCGCTTCATACTCCAGTTTATTATGCGTATTCCCCCTGAATAGCGCGAGCCGACAACCATTCCACATTTTTCGGCTTTCATAAGGCTGACGAAACCGGCAATTTCTTCGGGATTATGCGAAAAATCGCAGTCCATAGTCAATGCGTAATCGTAGCCTTTTTCGACGGCAAAATTAAATGCGGCGGTATAAGCCGTTCCAAGTCCAAGTTTCTTTTCTCTTTCGATTAGAAAAAGACTTCCGCCTCCTACTCCGTCCCCGCCTTCTCCTTCTACTCCGCCTTTGCCGTCATTGCCGTCATTGCCGTCATTGCGAGCGTTAGCGAAGCAATCTCCGCCTTCTACCCCGTTTCCGGCATCCCTGTTTTTTTGCTTTTTTATAAATTCCTTGACTATTTGGCGGGTACCGTCAGGCGAATTGTCGTCGATTATTAAAATATCCACCGATGCGCCACAATTTTTAACCGTTTCGGTATAATTAATCTTTAGAACGGAGTCTATCATCCGCCCTATATTATCTTTTTCGTTATACGTAGGTATCGAAACAAGTATTCTCATTTTTAAAAGATTATGTAAAGATTTGTTGGATTTAGATCCGGTATTTTATAGGTCTTGAATAATCCTTTTATTTTCTTTATTTTTAAAGCGGTTTCATTTTGCCATCGAATTAGGCATTCAAAAAAAATAAATATGCTTATACTATATGCTAATTTATAGAATTAATCAAGATTACACAAAAGTTTACATAATAAAAAATTACAAGAATGGACCTTCCTCCTCCTTTTTTTATTTCTATTGCTTTATTTTTCAATTTATTGGTTCATTATATTATCGAGTTGACCGGTTTTTAATACTGGCAATCATTGATAGGCAGAATTTTTCTTCAGTTCTGTCTTTAATAGCCTTGTAAATATTATAAGCTTTGGAATAATAAATTATAGATTTTTTACTTTTGTTTAAATTTTGATATAAATAGCCCAAATTCAAATACGCTAACGCAGTTTTGAATTTATCCCCCGTTTTTTTTGCCATAAATAACCCTTTAACTAAAGCGGTTTTTGCCGAGCCGTATTTTTTCAAGTCTATATATGTGTGACCCATGTTTAATATATTAAGTGAAGCGGCCGGATAATTTTTTATTTCTTCGTTAATTAACATTGCTTTTTTGTCGTATTTCACGGAATCCGAATATTTTCCCAAATCATAATAAGAAACGCCTATTTCATCGTATTCGAATGCAATCGCCCTCTTGTTTTTCAATAGCGAAGCTAATTCTTTCGAGTAATATATGTCTTTTTTATAATTTTTTTCTATAAAATATATATATTTTATTAGCGCCAGATTATTTATCTTGTCTATGGAATTATTAATTTTTTCGGCAATCGCGAGAGATTTTTTTAAATACTCCAGCCCTTTTTTATAACTCTTCATATTTGCGTAACATCCTCCTATCCAGTTATATATTAACTGCTTGTTTTCGATGTTTTTCGCATATGGAACCGCTTTTTTAAATTCAACCAGGGACATGGGATAATTTTTTAATTCCATGTAAGCCTTTCCGTACAGAAACCGGGGGTAAAATTTCGACGGATAATTATCTGCCGCTTTACGACATACCGATAAAGAAAGCTTATAATTATGTTTATTTAAATCGTAAGCGCACTTTGCTGTTAAAGGTTCGGTATGTTTTTTAATTTTATTAATCATGAATAGGCAGGTATTCGCTCCCGAAGCATCGCCGCTGGATTTATATAAAGAATAAGCTTTTTTATAATATAACAAGGCTTTATCGTTATTGCCTTCATCTAAATTAAGGTTTGCGAGATATCCGTAACCGGAACCTATCCATTTTTTATTCCCTATCTTTCTCTCTTCGGAAATGCCTTTTAAGATATACGCCTTTGCTTTATTATATTTTTTTAGGTAAGAATAGGTGCCTCCCGTATTTAATAAGTCTTCCGCAACGCCGTAACGGTTGCCCATGCTTTTGTTTAATTCCAGAGCTTTTTTCTGATAAGCCAGCGCCTCGGAATAATTATCTAATTTATCGTACGCAATAGCCATATTCCCGTATGTGGCTGCCATGGATATTTTATTAGGGCTGAAACTTAAGGATTTATTGAAATAAATAAGGGCTTTTTTAAATTCTCCCTCATTTTTGTAAATATTGGCAATATTATTATATCCGGAGGATTCAAAGCTCTTGTTATTGAGTTCTTTCGCTAGTTTCAGGGATTTTAAGTCATATCCCATAGCATTTTTTTTATCGCCTGAATTCTGAAGTGCCTCGCCCATCAGTCCATAAGAAATCATAGATTCTATTTTATTTTTTGATAATGTTACGGCTTTTTTGAAATCGCTTACCGCAGACGGATACATACCCATTTTATTTTCAGCTATTCCAAGGCATAAATGGGCGGCATAACTCTTCGGATGATTATTTGCCGCTTTTTCACCCCATTTTTTAGCTGAATCAAATGACTGAGATTTTACTCGCGCGAAGCATTGGTTTGCTGAATAAGACAAAGCAAAAACGTTCGTCGAGAAAATAGCCAAAAAAAGTAAATAAAGTAAAAAAATCCTTGCAATCATTCGTAAATCCTCCTTAAAGGTTCATTTCCACGAAAAAGGAAGTGGCTTTTCGTTGGTTATATTGTAACCTATAAAACCGTAAAGTTTAGGCTTATAAGTATTAAGCAGTTCAAAAATATCTGGTATATTCCAATAGTCGCTTAACCTGAAATATTCGTTCATTATTCCCCCACCCATAGGCCTGTTATTAAAAAGCAGCAATCCCGGAGAAACGGCATAGAAAGCCATTACTCTATTGGAAGGCTGGACTACTCCGTCAATGTCGGCGGATATTAAACGTAGATCGTTTCCGCCGTAAAGGTATAAATTGCCTCCGTTAATGTCTACGTTTAGAGGATTATCATATTTTCCTATGATATTCCCCGCCCGCAAGTAAGAATCTCCGGCGGCGGAAACACTCGGATTGCCGGAATCGCCGTCCATTATGCTTCCATTTAAAGCATAAATATTAACTCCGGCGGTTTTAGAAAGGAGATAACCAAGATTTACGTTGTTTAGCGCAATAAGGCTCATAAAACCCTTAGAAATTATTCGCGCATTTCCAATTTGGGATATGTCTCCTCCGGAACCGGTCAAACCATCATACGCATTGATATTAATTCCGCCCGAAACTGAATTTATCGTAGTTCCGCTATTCTGCAAGAAATTACCATCAGAATTTAACGCTATGCTGCCCCCGCCGGAGGTTACATCTGAGTTAATCGTTAAATCTCCGGTCGAGAACAGTTGTATGTCTCCGGA
>JAJXXD010000012.1:0-1203 GCA_021781285.1 bacterium
TCCCGGAGTTTTCAAATGCCGCCGTTCGTGAGCTTTTTATAAAAGAATACCGTCTTATATATAGAATAGAAGAATCCCGCATAGTCGTTCTGGGTATTATCCACGGAAAAAGAGACCTCAAGGCTTTATCCGAAAAAGGCGAATGGGAAAATTGATTTTCATTATGGCGGAATTTTCACATGGGCAAGTTTAATAAAGACAAAATTATTTAATAAGATTAAATAGTTATAAAGTAAGGGCTTTGGATTGTGACTCCGGTGGTCGCAGGTTCAAAACCTGTCATCCACCCCATTAAAAATCGCGGTAAATAATTCTTTTCGGTAAAACTCCTCATAGCAACGGGACATCATATTAATTTTATTTAAAATAAACAACAAAGCAATACATCCGATAAAAATATTTCAAGAAATTATAGCGCTATTATTTTTTTCTATAATATTGGTATAATAAAAATTAAAAACTATTCAATAAATTCCGATTAAAATTTTAATGTCTTTATGGAGGAATAAAAAATGGACGTATCGGCGGCAATCGAATCAAGGCGGGCTTATAGGTCTTTGAAAAGAACCGATATAACCGAAGACCTTATAAGAACGCTCGCTCAATCAGCTTCTTTATCGGCGTCTTGCTATAATCATCAACCGTGGAAGTTTGTGTTTGTTTATGAAGATGCCGTTCTGGAAGAATTAAAAACCGCCCTTTCAAAAGGCAACGATTGGGCGCGAAATGCATCTATGATAATAGCCGTTTTATCGAAGGCAGACGACGACTGCGTCTTGGGTTATAGAAAATATTATCTTTTCGATACGGGGATGGCCTCAGCTTTGCTTATACTTAAAGCAACCGAGCTTGGATACGTCGCTCATCCTATAGCCGGTTATAATCCTGAAGTAGCTAAAAGCGTTATAAAGTCTCCGGACGATATGGAAATAGTAACCCTTATAATATTCGGCAAACACAAAGAAGAAATAGATCCTATTTTAAGCGAAAAACAAAGAAACGATGAAATTACGCGACCTCAGCGCAAGCCGTTTAACGAATATGCATGTCTTAATAAATATTGTTTATAATGTTAAAATAATTATTATATTTTAAAACAATCTAATGTTCGCCGACTTCTATCTAAATATCGAACTATTTCACCCCGAAGCCGTTATGCCCAAAAGGGCAATTAGCGGCGATGCGGGATTAGACTTGTTCGTC
>JAJXXD010000012.1:1213-4887 GCA_021781285.1 bacterium
AAGACGGCATTGGAGCCGGACGTTTTAATTTCCGTCCATACCGGCATTAAAATAGAATTTCCTGCAGGCTATGCGGCGATTATTAAAGAAAAATCAGGTTTGGCGTTAAAAGAAATAGAAATAAAAGCCGGGGTTATAGACCACGAATACAGGGGCGAAATCGTAGTGCTGGCAAAAAACAAATCTAAAGATGCCGTCGCGTTAATGCAGGGTCAGAAAATAGCCCAGATGTTAATAGTTCCGGTCTGGATAGGCGAGCCTAATTTAGTTAACAAGGTCAATGAAGATACCGATAGGAAAGACGGCGGATTCGGGTCAACAGGGTTTTAAATAAAATGAAAAAAGCCGGCCCTTCTTTAAAGCGGACAGAAAACAACGACGCGGACGGAGGCGGACACGATAGAACAACTTACCGCAATCTTTTCGAAAGAATCAAGCCTGACGAAAAAGAAAAAATCAAAGAAAAAATTAATAAAAAAGAGATAAGAAAATATATCGAAGAAGAAAATTCTAAAAATCCCCAAAATCCCGAAGGTAATGGAAAATAAAACAGCCGTAATATTCGATACCGAAACCACCGGCTTTACCGAACCTGTTTTGATAGAAGCCGCAGGCATTATTATTAAGGGCAATCCTTTAGATGAACAGAACGATACTTTTATTAACCGTTATAACCCGGGCAAACCCATTTCTTTCGGCGCCATGGCGATTCACAATATATTGGACCGCGAATTAAAAGATTATCCCCCGGCTTCCGAATTTAAACTCCCCGATAATACCGCCTATATCATAGGACACAACATAGATTACGACTGGCAGGTAATAGGGAAACCTCCGGTTAAAAGAATAGATACGCTTTCCATGGCAAAAAGCATATGGCGCGGCTTTGATTCTTATAATTTATCCGCTTTAACCTATGCCTTGACGGAACCGGATAAAAGGCCGGAAATAAGAGAAGTTCTTATTAACAGACACAACGCCTTAACAGACGCAAAACTTTGCTTAAATATTCTGCGCCTCATATTAAAGGAAAAATCGGAATTAACCTCTTGGGGTTTTATATGGAAATTTTCGGAAGAAGCCCGTATTCCTAAAACTATGCCGTTCGGGAAGCATAAAGGAACGCCTATTAAGGATGTTCCTCAAGATTACAAAGAATGGTTAAAGGCGCAGCCGGATATAGACGAATATTTATTAAAGGCGCTGGAGGCTTTATAACTATTATGAAAAAACAATACCGGCATTTATTTTAACGAATTAAGATAATAAGCAACATATTTAACCTGTTTATCGGTTAAAATTTGAGAGCAGTAAGGGTCCATTCTACAGCTTCTAATAGCCTTCTCCGTTTGTTTAATCGAAAGATGTTTATTCCCCCACCCCGCAAGAGTCGCTATATTATCAATCCTTTTTCTTTTAATGAAAGAATGGCAGCGGACGCACCCCGATTTTAGAATAATTTTTTTGCCTTTTAATAAGAAAAGTTCTTGTTTTGTTTTTACGGAAGACTTATGTAAAGCGAAACTATGTTTAACGAAAATAAATAAAAATCCGGTAAGGAATAAAAAAGAAGTTGATAACAATATTTTTCTAAAAGATATAAAAGGTATTGAAAACATCCGTATAAAGTTTTAATTTTATATAACAGTTTTCTATTATAACATTCAGATAAATATTTTCAATATGTATTAAGAAAGTAAAAAAATTTGTTGACAAGCGGTTAAAAATTTTGATAATATTAAAGTTTCTAAATTGTTGGATGTTGGGAATTTTTTGCCTTGCTGGCGTAGCTCAATGGTAGAGCAGCTGATTTGTAATCAGCAGGTTGCGGGTTCGATTCCCATCGCCAGCTCCAAAATAAATTAAAGTTGCGGGTTTAGGAGAGGTGCCCGAGCGGCTAAAGGGAACAGACTGTAAATCTGTCGGCGCGAGTCTACGAAGGTTCGAATCCTTCCCTCTCCACCATATTATTATAAAATTAAATTAATATAAAATATAATGGATTTTGCATTTTTTAAATGCGGGAATAGCTCAGTTGGCTAGAGCGTCAGCCTTCCAAGCTGAGGGTCGCGGGTTCGAATCCCGTTTCCCGCTCCATTTTTTATCGGAGAATGCCCATGTAGCTCAGTGGTGGAGCACTTCCTTGGTAAGGAAGAGGCCATCGGTTCAATCCCGATCATGGGCTCCAAAATAAAAATAAAAATGATTAATTTTTCATAGGAGGAACTAAATGTCCAAAGAGAAATTCGACAGATCTAAGCCCCATGTCAACATAGGAACCATAGGTCACGTTGACCACGGCAAAACAACATTAACCGCTGCAATTACGAAAGTTCTTGCAAAAAAAGGACAGGCTACTTTTAAATCATACGATCAGATTGATAACGCACCCGAAGAAAAAGAAAGGGGTATTACGATTGCTACGTCGCACGTCGAATATTCTACGGATAAGAGACATTATGCCCACGTGGACTGCCCTGGTCATGCCGATTACGTTAAGAACATGATTACCGGAGCCGCACAGATGGACGGAGCCATACTCGTGGTTTCCGCCGCAGACGGTCCTATGCCTCAGACCCGCGAGCACATTCTTTTAGCCCGTCAGGTAGGAGTTCCGTATATAGTGGTATTTTTAAACAAGGTGGATATGGTTGACGACCCGGAGCTTTTAGAACTTGTCGAACTAGAAGTAAGAGAGCTTTTAACCTCCTACAACTTCCCGGGAGACGTCGTTCCCGTTATAAAAGGTTCCGCCCTTAAAGCCTTGGAAGCCGAAGGCGATAACGAGTGGACTCAAAAAATAGTCGATCTTATGAACGCGATAGATGAATACATACCCGTCCCGAAAAGAGACATCGATAAACCCTTTCTTATGCCGGTCGAAGACGTATTTTCCATCTCCGGCAGAGGAACCGTCGCAACTGGCAGGGTTGAAAGAGGTATAGTAAAAGTCGGAGAAGAAGTTGAACTCGTAGGAATACTTCCCACATCCAAGACCGTCGTAACCGGCGTAGAGATGTTTAGAAAGCTTCTCGACGAAGGTCAGGCGGGCGACAACATCGGAGTTCTTTTGAGAGGCAAAAAAAGAGAAGAAATAGAAAGGGGTATGGTTTTAGCCAAACCCGGTTCTATAACCCCGCATAAAAAGTTTAAAGTGGAAGCCTACATACTTACCAAAGAAGAAGGCGGACGCCACACTCCGTTCTTTAACGGCTATCGTCCCCAGTTCTATTTTAGGACTACCGACGTTACCGGAGTCTGCACCCTTCCCGAAGGCATCGAAATGGTAATGCCCGGCGATAACGTGGCGATGTCCGTAGAGCTTATCACTCCTATTGCCGCCGAAAAGGAATTAAGGTTCGCGATAAGAGAAGGCGGGCACACGGTTGGAGCCGGAGTTATAACAGAGGTTATAGAGTAATTTAAACATAGAAAAACATAGAATGGGGATGGAATTAATTCTGTCCCCTAATAAAGGGGTAATATATAAATAATGAGAGAGATAATAACGCTGGCATGCGGCGAATGCAAGCAAAGAAACTATACTACTACAAAAAACAAAAAGCTTTCTTCGGAAAAATTATCCGTAAAAAAATATTGCAAATTTTGCAAAACACATACGGCGCACAAGGAAACAAAATAAAAATTTTAAAATAATAAGCCAGTAGCTCCAA
>JAJXXD010000001.1 GCA_021781285.1 bacterium
TCCGGGGACCGACGTCATTCTTTATCGCAAGATTTTTAAGTGTGGTAAGAACGGTTTCCCAACTGTAATTTTGCGGACACAATTCCACGCATGTATGGCATTCAAGGCATTCCCATACTATTTTAGACGACATCGCCCGTTCGACGTCGTCGTCTAAAATCATTTTTATGACTAAAGGCGGGTCGTAAGATTCAAAAGAAAGGCTCATCGGGCAATCGTTTTTGCATGCGCGGCAATTATAGCATCTGACTAAAGAGTCTCTGTCGAAAACGGTTGAATAATCGGTCAACGCCTTTATTCCGTTAAACTTTTCGATAAACTTTCCCGCTTTAATTTTATGCTGTAATATAAGCTCTTCGGCGCCTTCTATTCCGAAAGCCAAACACATGAGTTCTTCCAGCGTTATGACAGGTATCTGGCGGCTAAGTCCTTCTTTTATAAGCATAAATTGATTTGTATCGAACTGCGTAAAACAGGAAGGACAGACCGTAGAAATAGCATCCGCTTTGCTCTCGTTGATAGAATCTAATTTTATTCTTGTCATAACCAATGCTTTGTCATGCTCGTCCACTCTGTCCAACGCCTGTCCGCAGCACATCATTTTATTTTTATACCCGACGACGTTAGCTCCGAGCGCTCTTAAAATATTGTCGTATTTACGGGGTTCGAAAGGAGAATCAAAATTTATGGCATGGGAAGGCCTGACTAAATGACATCCGTAATGTATCGCAATATTTAAACCTTTAAGGGGATATTTGACGTTTGCCCTGATTTTATCAAGCCCGACTTCGTCGTGAAGATGTTCTATGAAATGATACACGGACGATTTACCCGAAAAGTTTAAGTTCAGGTTCTCAAGCGTTTGGTTCAGTTTTTTTTGATACGGAAGGTTAGAAACGACCTTTGCCCTTATCTGCTTAAGATTTGAATAACATCCGGTGCAAACCGACATTATATCGACATTTTCATTTTCGGCAAGAGCGATATTTCTGATTCCGGTTAAATCGAAAAGGCTTTCATCGATGTTTTTCACCAAAGATTTTTCGGGGCAGCAGGTAAAAGAGTCGATATCCCTGTATTTTATATTTAATCTATCCAAGACCAATCTCGTGGCTTTTTCCATAAAGGGAAACTTTGCCTGTATGGTACAGCCCCAAAAAAAAGCATATTCTTTATTCATATTTATATTTTATTATTGTATAATTTATTTATAGTTTAATTAAAATTATTAGTAAATTTAACATTAAACCCATTATAAACAGTATAAAATATATTAAAAAAAAATTCAATTTTAAAATGATTTATTTTTAAATTTTATGGATAATATAAATGAGATTCAGCAGTTCATATCTGATTTGTCCATTGATTTCGATTATGCCAAATCATTTTCCTCCTCCGGTATGCCTATAGCGATAAAGGGAATCAAAGGCGAAATCATTTATATGAACGAATCTGCGAAAATACTTTCTAATTCTTCCAAGGAAAGCATATTCGTTTCATACGACGAAAAATTATCGGAAGACGCAAAACGCATAAATGAACTTAGCCATATAGCGGTAAATAAAAAAATAAACGTTAAAACGGCGGGCGGGCAAACAAGGGAAAGATTTTTTAATATAGAAAGTATAACTCTTTTAAACAAATTCGGACTTTTTTCCGGAACTTTATTTATTTTTCACGACCTCACGCCTTTAGTCGATTACATCGCCTCTTTAAACGGCAAATCCGGTAAAAACGGCATGGTTTATGACGAAATAACCGGTATGTTTTTAAAAAATCAATTCGAGGAATTTTTTTCCAGAGAAACAGAAAGGTCGGAAAGATACAGCTTTCCGCTATCGGTATCGGTATTCTATTTTGAAAATTTAATTTTTTTCGGACAGTCGTTTGGAAACGACAAACTTAACCAGGTGCTTAAATATATAGGTATTTATTTTAAGCAGAAATTGAGAAAAACGGATACGGTTTTTAGAATAGATTTTAACAGCTTTACCGGCATTCTGCCCCATACCGATTATGAAAATGCCGATAAAAAATTTAAAAAAATTAAGGATGAATTTTTCGGATTGTTAAAATTCCCGGATAATGTAAAGCCGGTTTTAAAATACGGAATTTCAGAATTAAATTTAAAGAAACACTATAAAAATTACGATATGCTCTTAGAAGAGGCTAAAATAAATTTGAAAGAAAGGAATAATCTAACCGCCAAGCAGAACAGCGGATACGCTTTTTAAATATTTATACGATGAAATCAACGAAAATATTATGCTTATAAAAATAAGCGCCAAACCTATATATCCAAAATTCAGATAAAAATGTTTATAATAAATAAGCAGGCAAAATATTCCGAACATTTGAAACGCCGTTTTCCATTTTCCTTCTTTTCCCGCCGAAATAACGATGCCTTTTTCGCTTGCTATCGCCCTTAATCCCGTAACGAATATTTCTCTGAATATTATTATAGCGACAACCCATGCGGGAATTCTTTCCATAGGTATTAGCATAATAAGAACCGTTATAACAAGAAGTTTGTCCGCTATAGGGTCTAAAAAAATCCCTAAATTAGTTACCAGCTTTTTTTTTCTGGCTATATAGCCGTCTATAAAATCGGTTAAAATTGCGAGCAGAAAAAAAATAGAGGCATATATTCCGTAAATTTCTTCCTTAAAGAATAGTAAAAAAAATATTACGGGAATAATCAAAATTCTTGAAAAGGTAAGAATGTTAGGGATGTTGTATATCTGCTTTTTATTTTTCATTTTCGCTATTTGTTTTCCTTATAATATTCCATAACTTCGTTGACGTAGTTGCGGGTTTCATCGTACGGGGGTATGCCGCCATACTTTTTAACGGCTTTACTGCCGGCATTATAAGCGGCGAGGGCTAAGGGCAGATTGCCTCTATATTTGGCTATAAGGCTCTTTAAATATTCGGTGCCGCCGTAAATATTCTGAGACGGATTAAAAGGGTCGGTTACATCGAGCGTTCTCTGTGTTTGCGGCATAAGCTGCATAAGCCCTTCCGCTCCTTTATCCGAAACCGCTTTTATGTTAAATCCCGATTCGGCTTTAATGACCGCTTCTATTAATTTAGGACTTACGTTATACTTTTTTGAAGCCTTGAGTATTATATTTTTATACAATATATGTCCGTAATTGTTAAGATTATTACCGCCGTTTCCTTCCGTGCGCATATAGAGATTGTATCCGCTAGAAACGGGGACATTGGAAAAATGAACGGTCCCGTTTTTGCCGACGCGCATATAGATATCGGCGGCGGCGGGATTAAGATAAATTATGTTTATTAAAAAAACCGCGGCCGCAATAAAAACAGAGAAAGTCTTCATAAGCTTTCACGCAATAAAGCATTCATAGCCGAAGCGGCGGATGAACTGCCGCCAAAATTTCCAAAATTTCCTATAGCTTTATAAAAATTATTTTTATAAAGGGCAGCCTTCGACTCCGCTGCACCGACAAAACCCACAGGCATTCCGATAATCAAAGACGGTTTATAATTTATCGTTTTATAAAGTCCGCCGCAAAGCTCCATTGCCCCGGTCAGCGCCGTGGGAGCGTTGCCTATTATTATTATATCCGGCAATATTTCGCTTATAGCGGTTTTTATAGAAAAAGCCGATTTAGTAGTTCCGGCATCCGGAGGCATCCCGGCGGAATTTATATAACAGTTTAAATCCAAAATTATATTTTTATTAACGTTTCTGCTTATTCCGGCTCTTGTCATCTCAGAATCGCATACAATTTTTAAAGATTCTTTTTTAACGATTTTTTCTTTAATGAGCCTTATGCTTTTTTCCGCCGAACCGTTTGTAAAAAAAATAGTTTCGGCATAACTTATGTCGCTTGTGGCATGGATAACCCTTTTTACGACCGCCTTCTCGGCTTCCGAATATGAATCGTTGAAATGCTTATTGTCTTTTAAAAGAGAATCTATAATGTCTATGCTTTTTCCGTAAATATCTTCGCCTGCGTTCATACCGTAAAATAAGGCGGCTCCGTTCATTATTTGTATATCCCCTATTTTTTAAATGTTATAATAGATATATACTATAATAAAATTTACCATATTTTATCATTAAAAACAAGCACGGAAAGCCCGTAAAAAATAATAAAATGAATAGTAAAAAATATTGGATATTCGACAAATCGCAAAAAGAACTTGAGGAATACTGCACCGAAAAGGGATTTAAAAAATACAACGCCGAACAGATTATGAGATGGATTTATTCCTGCAGGCTTTTCGATTTTTCTAAAATGACGGATATTCCTAAACCTTTAAGGGAAAATCTTGCGGATAATTTTAATGCAGCCCTTTCGGAAATCATAGATACGCAATATGAAACGGATGCAGGCGGCAGTTCTAAAAAATATCTGATAAAATTTCCGGACGGCGGGACGATAGAATCCGTTTTGATAAGCTATAAAAACAGAAAAACATTATGCTTATCGTCCCAAATAGGGTGCAGAATGGGTTGCGTTTACTGTGAAACCTCGGGTCTGGGTTTTACCAGAAACCTGACGTCCGGAGAAATAATATCCCAGATATTGACCGTAGAAAACGATACCGGCATGGGGCTTACCAATATTGTTTTTATGGGTATGGGCGAACCCTTAGACAATATAGAAGAAGTAGAGAAATCGTTAGATATTATATCTAACGATAAATTTATCGGCATAGCTCCGAGAAAAATAACCGTTTCCACATGCGGCATGCTGAATGTTTTAAGCGGCTTAAATTTCAATGAATACAGGTATAAGATTGCGGTGTCTTTAAACGCATCCGACAATATAACAAGAAGTATGCTTATGCCTATTAATAAAAAATTCCCGATAGAAAATTTAG
>JAJXXD010000176.1 GCA_021781285.1 bacterium
GTTTTTTCTTTAATGAGACCGATTGCATCGTTAAAGCATGCGTCTTCAAGCAGCTGTCTTTTTCTATTGAACGCTTCCAGTTCCTGAGCAAGACCGAAAGCCGTTTTAGGGTCTTTTTGAGTTAAAAGTTCTACGGCTACGGCGGGGTTGCCGACTCTGCCGGCGGCGTTTATTTTCGGCGCTATTTTCCATGCTATATCGGATTCGTTGACGTTATCGAAATGCAGTCCGCAGATGCGTCTTAGTTCTTTTATGCCGGGTCTGCGGCCGGCATTAAGTATTTGAAGGCCGTAACGGGTAAGCGTCCTATTGTCGCCGTACATGGGAACTATATCGGCTACAATGCCGAGGCATACGATATCTAAATAATCCTTAAGGTTAGGATATTCAGCCAGCAGACCTTCTTTCACTAAATGTTTTCTCAGGGCGATGCCGAGATTAAACGCAATGCCTACCCCGGGCAAAAATTTAAACGGGAATTTATCGCCTTTGCGTTTAGGATTAAGTATTGCAAAAGCGTCCGGCAAAGTCTCTATTTCTCCGTTTAGCGGAACCTCATGGTGGTCGCATATTATTACGTCGATATTTTTGGAATTTGCATGCGAAACTTCCTTGATTCCCGTAATGCCTAAATCCACGGTTATCATCAGGGACAGCGGCTTTAGGCCGCTTTCGTTTATAAAATCGTAAATTTCATTAATAGGTTCTATTCCCAGCCCGTAGCCGTCTTTTATCCTATCCGGCAATTTATAAAAAATAGAAGAGCCGCCGTTATCGTCACCGCTGTTTTGCTCCGGTTTTATGATTTTTTTTAATTCCCTTAAAAAGGAAACAAGAAAAGATGTCGCCGTGATTCCGTCCACGTCGTAGTCCCCGTATATGCAGATTGATTCGTCGTCAAAAATAGCCTTAGATATGCGGATTACGGCTTTTTCCATATCGGATATAAGAAAGGGGTCGTTTAGGCATTTAAGGGAGGGATTCAGGTAGTTGTCTATAAAACAGCCTAAAGTGGTTCTGCCATCGTCTGTAAAAATATCGGAGTAAAAAGGGTCGAAATTTAACTGTGAAAGTATTCTTTTTAAAATAAGGGATGAAGCGGTATTATTGAAATATACGGGAAGACGTTCTTTTAAATATTGGTGAACATATTCTTTTTCCATATTTTGATTTTAAATTTATATGCACTTTTCAAATACTTAATTTATTTATAGTGCTTCTCATTTAAAATAACCATAATAGGGCTTGCTATAAATATCGAGGAGTAGGTTCCTATCAATACCCCGAACAATAAAGTAAAGGCGAAGCCGTGCAAAACTATGCCTCCGAGGAAAAATAACGATAACACGACAAGTATGACCGTAAGCGACGTAACCACGGTTCTTGTTAGAACCTCGTTGATGCTTATATTTACGAGACCTTTTAAATCGATATGTTTGCTTTTTTCCGTTTCGGTTTTCAAATTTTCCCTGATTCTGTCGAAAACGACGACTTTATCGGTAAGCGAATATCCCGCCACTGTTAAAACGGCGGTGATAACCAGAAGCGTTATCTCCTTTTGAAATATAAAAATTACTCCGAGCAGGGCGAGCACGTCGTGGGCAAGACCTATGGCCGCCGCAAGGCCGAATCTGAATTCGAACCGCCATGTGATATACAGGATTATTGCAATAATAGATATGATAATAGCGATAACGGCGTCTCTCGAAAGTTTTTTTCCTACGGACGGCCCTATCATTTCACTGCTGACCACTTTGGGCGGGTTTTTTTCGAAGGATTTTTTAATGACCTGCTTAATTTCGGCGGTATAAGCGTTCAAATCTTTCGCCGCCGCTTTGGTTTGGATTATAATATCGTTTTTGCCTTTAATTTTGACTAATTTTACGTCTTTGAATCCCGCGGGTATCAGTATTTTTCGGACGGAGGATATAGAAATTTTATGTTTAAACGCAAGCTGCATAGACAGTCCGCCGGTAAAATCTATTCCTATCTTAGCCGTTCCGGCTATCATCGTTATAATTTCGATTATACCGAATATTACCAGAATGGACGATAAGACGAACGAATATTTTCTTTTAGCTATAAAATTATAATGCGTGTTTTTAATGAATTCCAATTTTCGACTCCGTATTTATGTTAAATACTTAACTTATTAAGTTCTTTTTTGTTTGATATCATATCGAATATAACTTTCGTGCCGACTAAAGAAGTGAACAGGTTAATCATTATGCCCAAAGACAGCGTTACGGCAAAACCCTTTACGGGTCCGGAACCGAAATAAAAAAGAACCGCCGCGGTAATAAGAGCCGTAACGTGTGAATCCAAAATAGTAAAAAAGGCTTTATTGTATCCGTTTTCTACGGCTATGACGACAGGCTTTCCTTCCCTGAGTTCTTCCCGTATCCTTTCAAAAATAAGGACATTGGAGTCAACGGACATACCTATGGTCAAAATAATTCCGGCAATGCCCGGGAGCGTGAGCGTTGCTCCGAACAGTGAAAGCGCCGCCATAAGGAACAGGACGTTTTCTATGAGGGCGAAATCCGCGATTAAACCGGAAAGTTTGTAATAAAATATCATAAAACCGATAACGAGAATAGTGCCTACTATTGCGGCAAGTATTCCGTCGTGTATCGAGTCCGCTCCAAGGGTAGGACCTACCGTATTATTCTGTATTATTTTTACGGGAGCCGGCAATGCGCCGGAACGGAGAGCGATTGCGAGATTGTTTGCCTGCGCCATGGTAAAGCGTCCGGAAATAGACGCGTTTCCGCCGAGTATAGGCTCTTCTATAACCGGAGCGGAAATAACGTTGTTATCGAGTATAATGGCCAGTCTTTCGCCGGTATATTTTGTAGTGATATTTCCAAACTGTTTTGCTCCGGCCGAGTTCAAAGAAACCCCAACGACGGGCTGATTATAGCGGTTCATCTGAACGTTTGCGCTTGAAATAGCGGCTCCGTCCATCAACACCGCTTTTTGTATGAGATAAGGTCTTTTTGCCGTTTTATGCGTATATTTATTGTATGTAATATGATATAAAATCTCGTCGCCTTTCGGAACTTTTCCGTTCAATGCGTCCATTAGATTATGTTTGTCGTCCACAAGCTTAAAAGTAAGCCTTGCGGTTTTTCCTATGAGTTTGATCGCCTGTTTGACGTTTTTTACCCCCGGCATTTCGACCACTATTAAATCTTTTCCCTGTCGGGCGATTTTTGGAGCTACGAGCCCGAACTGGTCTATCCTGTTCCTCATTACCTCGACCGCTCCCCCTACCGCTTCTTTTTTATATAAGGCAAGAGCCGACGGTTTAAAATTTATTATATCGCCTGATAGCTGCAAAGAAATATGATGATTTTTCAGATAATTTTTAAGGCGGGAAACCGCCGGTTTATTTTTCAATAGGTTTCCGCTTAAAGCTATGTATTCGTCTTTAAATGTTAAATCTTTGCCCTTGCCGATATTTTTAGTTTTTATGAACGATTTTATATCGGAATAATCTTTATATAATTTTTCTTTAACGGCTTTATCGACCTCGACTTTTTCGACGAGATAGACGCCGCCCTGAAGGTCGAGCCCCAGATGCATTTCCGCATTTCCGATTACGGCTTTCCACCATCCCGGCGTATTTGGGTAAATGGAAGGGATTATCGAAAAAAAAGATATAAAAATAAATACGGCTATTAAAATTACTCGAGTTTTAACCGGTTTCATCAAGCTCCACCATAAAAGAAAATTAGACTTGTTAAATTATAAAATATTTTAAAATTCTGCCGTTTTTTACTGTTTTACGGTTTTCGTCGCAATGGCGCTTTTGGTAATTTTGATTTTAACGTCTTTTGCTATTTCTATAGTAAAAAGCTGGTCGGCTATTCCTGTAATAACGCCGAATATGCCTCCGGTAGTCAGGACTTCGTCTCCGACTTTAAGAGATTCTATCATTTTTTTATGGTCTTTGGTCCTTTTTTGCTGGGGCAGTATTACTAAAAGATAAAAGATGGCCACGATAGCGATAAGCGGCGCAAAATTCATTAAAGTCGATTCCCAGCCTCCTGAAGCGGACGCTGCGCCTGAAGCGGCATAGGCGTTTTTAACCGAGAACTGACTAGATAAACCAGATAAAATTTTCATACTTGCTCCTTTTTCTATTAAATTTATTATTTTATTAATTCGGGAATTTTATTATATTATATTTATATTTAAAGAAAGTCAAAATAAAGATGAATAATTTTTGGAAAAATCGTAAAAACTGCCGTCGCCGATAGACCGCCTTATCCGTAAAATCAAATTTTGATAGAAATGCAGATTATGGATAGTCAAAAGCCTCTGCGCAAATATTTCCCTGCTCATAAAAGCATGCCGGACGTATGCGGCGCTGAAATTTTTACAGCAAAAACAACCGCATTCGGGGTCGATAGGCAAAGTTTCGGATTTATACGAAGAATTTTTTATATTAACCGTTCCCCGCGATGTAAAAACAAAGCCGTTCCTTGCGTTTCTCGTCGGCAGGACGCAGTCGAACATATCGATGCCGAGAGATACGGCGTTGACTATATCGGAAGGAGTTCCGACGCCCATAAGATAGCGGGGTTTGTTTTCGGGAAGATTTGAGGCGGAAATTTCAAGCATTCTCAGCATAGTTTCTTTTGTCTCGCCTACGGCTAACCCCCCTACGGCATAACCGTCGGCATCCATTCCGGACATTATGCCGGCGGATTTTTCCCTCAAATCTTCAAAAAAGTTGCCCTGCGTTATAAGGAAGAGCATATTTTTCGGAATTGCCGATGCATTTCCGTTTTTAGCTTTAATGGATTTTTCCGCCCATCTTAAAGTCGTATCTAAATCTTT
>JAJXXD010000113.1 GCA_021781285.1 bacterium
GCAAAGAAAAACGGCATATATATAGAACTCTCCTACAGAAAAGGACACTGTCTCGCAAACGGACATATAGCCGGAATTGCCCGAAAAACCGGAGCCGGACTCATTATTTCGAGCGACGCCCACTCTCCTTCGGATATTATGGGCGAAAAAGAATACGACGGCGTTGGATTGGGAGCGGGACTGACCGCAAAAGAGCTTGAAAAAATCAAAGAAAATGCCGCCGGCTTACTGCAAAAATATTAAACCCAAATCCCGATTTAGAAATTTTATATATGAATTACCTGAATTACTTAATAATGTCATTGCGAGCGCAGCGGACGGACGAAGTCCAGCGTAGCTAACTCCAGCGCAGCTAACCAATCTCGTTTTAGATTGCTTCGCTATGCTCGCAATGACGGAATAGTGCGCTCGCAATGACGGAATATTAGAATTTATTAAATTTTTCTAAATCGGGATTTGGGATAAAAAAATATGCTTGATTTTTATTTTATTATCTTATAATATTAGCTATCTCATTAATAGATAAATAAGGGAAATAATATATGGATAAACTAGATTTAGAAGGTTTTTTAATTAAAAACAAACTTGTTTTAATCGGTTCGTTAGCTCTTATCGTTTTAATAATAGGCTCGATTTTCGGCTTACTATTTTATTATTACAGGTTAAACAAAAACGCAGAAAAAATATTATGGAAAGGCGTCAGGCTTTATATGTCTTATAACGGAAAAAATCCTGAAGCCGTTGCCGGGTCTATTTCTTATCTTAAGAAACTCAGGGGCAAGTATAAAGGCGCTAATGCCTCCAAAATCGCTAATTTTTATCTTGGGCTGGATTATATGAGAATAGGCAAACTTAAAAAGGCAGAATATTATCTAATTAAATATACTAAAACTTATCCAAAGCCGGATTCCAATAATTTAACGTATTTTGCTTACAGTAATCTCGCCACCGTTTCTATACTGCAAAAAAATTACAAAAACGCAATCGCCGATTTTGCCGCAATGTCTAAAATAGACAGCGTAAAATTACAGGAATATGCCATGCTGGAAGAAGCGGCGGCTTACACGCAAATCAAAAAACCTGAAAAAGCCATAGCAATTTATAAAACTATGCTCACTAATGATGCAATGACTAAAGACAGAGGATATATAGAAAATCTTATTCAACTAAATTCTTAGTATTTAAAAATTATAAATTAAGGGAGAAATTTATGGGATTATTTGGTCAAAACAATAAAAGCTGCATGTCTGTTATGAATTCATCTTTAACGGATAAAGACGATGAATTGGAAAGGATTAAAAAAACAGACCCGAGGCTTTTCAATGCATCTTTCCCCGTGCTTTCTCTTGTTAACGAATGGCGAAACAGAATACTATCGCTTGCATCCGACCAGACGGATATAATGGAAATTACCATAGATACCAAAAAGATTGCCGGAACATTCGAAAGCGAAATAGAAAGTGCGGCTCAGAGAATAATAAGCATTGCTACCGCAACGGAAGAGATGTCTTCAACCGCAAAAGAAATCGCAAAAAACGCTCAGGCGGCGGCGGGTGAAGCTACCGATACCGTAAAAAAAACCAAAGAGGGTTCGGCGGCGCTGGAAGAACTTGTTTCGAGAATGGAGCAGGTCGAACAGGCGGTTAAAACAATGGGCGAATCAATAAACCAGTTTGTAACGAGGACGCAGAAAATAGTAGAACTTACCGATAAAGTAAAAGAAATCGCAGCTCAGACCAACCTGCTGTCTTTAAACGCCGCGATAGAAGCGGCAAGAGCCGGAGAACACGGCAGAGGTTTCGCCGTCGTAGCGGACGAAGTCAGAACTCTTGCCGAAAAATCGGCTCAGGCGGCTAAAGAGATAGAACAGGTAACTCAGGATATAGGCGGACAGTCCAAAGAAGTAGAAATTAAAGTCAAAGAAGGGCTTTCGCATCTTAAAAACTCTCAGGAATCTTTAGACGTCGTAACAAACGTAATGTCTATAGCAGATAATGCGGCTACCCAAACAAGCGAACAGGTAACTCACATCGCTACCGCCGCGGAAGAGCAGTCGCAGGTTGCGTCGGAAATGGCTAATACTTTATCTAATCTCACTAACGGTATGGAAGATATACAAAAAACGTTTGATAGCATAGGTTCTGCTTTCGATAAAATAATAAAAGAACAGGCTAATTCCATTAAAACTTTTTCGGAATGGAAATTCGACTGCATGCTTTTAAATATCGTTAAATCCGACCATTTATTATGGATTACGAGAGCTTTGGAAGTTTTGGTAAATAAAAATACGTCCTTAAACAGCGCCGAACTAACCGACCATCATCAATGCAGGCTCGGAAAATGGTATGACGGAGTAGGCCGTGAAAAATACGGAAGTTATGAAGAGTTTGCACTGTTAGGGCAGGTTCATCCTAAGGTTCACGATACGGGCAAGGCTTTAGTGGATGCGGTAAACGCCAAAGATATGGATAAAGCCAATAATCTTGCATCAAGGCTTATAGATTACAAGGGTCAGGTAATAAAGACTCTGGATGCTTTAAGCAAAAAGATAAAAGAAAATAATGTTTACTCTCGGCTTGAAAATAAGTGAATGATTTAACGCGTCTGATATGAGCAATCCGATAAACGTAATTTTTATATGGCATTTTCATCAGCCCTATTATAAAGATAATTTTACCGGAGAAATGTTAATGCCGTGGACAAGGCTCCATGCCACTAAAGATTATTACTTCATGGGAGCGCTTTTAAAGAATTATCCTAAGATACACGCAACCTTTAATTATTCGCCGTCTTTGCTCCGCCAGCTGGAAGATTATACCCGCAATTATAAAGATATGCTTAAAGGTGAAGAATTTTTAAGCATATCGGATAAAAAAATATCCGAACTTTCCCCTGAAGACAAACTTTTTATTATCGAAAAATTTTTTCCGGCCTGTTCCTCGAGCAACCGGTTTATAGAAAAAAGCGATAGATTTAAACAGCTTTATTACAGATTAAAAACCGCCGACGCCGAAGGGTACGAAGAAAAACTAATTTTATTCGATTCGCAGGATTATTTAGATATAATAGTCCTATTCAATCTGCTATGGTTCGATCCCGTTTCAATAAATTCCGACGAGTTTTTGACGGCATTAAAGAACAAGGATAAAAAATTTACGGAAGAAGAAAAAAATAAACTAATAAGAGAAAAAATCCCCTTGATTTTAAATAAAATAATTCCTTTAATAACCGGACTGGCTGAAAGCGGTCAGGTCGAGCTTTCCGCAAGCCCTTACTATCACCCGATACTGCCTTTGTTATGCGATACCGATATAGCGGATTTTCACGACGGCATAAAACTGCCCGCTCCGTTCAGGCATCCGGAAGATGCGAATTTTCAGATTGAAAGCGCGAAAAAATATTTCAAGAAAAAATTAAAATATGATATTAAAGGTATGTGGCCGTCGGAAGGAAGCGTAAGCGAAAGAGCTTTAAAACTTTTTATGGATAACGGCATTAACTGGATAGCTACGGACGAAGAAATTCTTTCAAATTCCATAGGTATAAATTTCTCGGCTCTTGGCGATAGAAAACTGCTTTATAGACCGTATGCGGTAAGAAGAGACGGAAGATATTCATATATATTTTTCAGGGACAAGGGGCTTTCGGATTTAATCGGATTTAAATATTCTAATTATGAGCCGAAAGAGGCCGCCGAAGATTTGATAAATAACTTGAATAATATAGCATTAAGTTTGCAAAATTACAACGAAAACGGATTAGCGGTAGTCCCTATAATATTAGACGGCGAGAATGCATGGGAATATTATAAAAACAACGGATACGACTTTTTCAATTATTTATACCGGGGTTTGTCCGACAATGCCGAAACAATTAATGCCGTTACGGTCAGCGAATACATTAAAAAAGCCGAAGAAGTCTTAAAATCAACAGGGGATGCGGCTGTCCCGTATGAAGAGGGCAAAACCGGCGTTAAAATTAAACAGTTTTTAGATATCAAATGGAACCCTGAACCCGACCCCGAATTCGATTTTTCTAGAATTTATAATATACCGACGATTTATCCCGGTTCATGGATTAATCATAACTTCAGGATATGGATAGGGGACAGGGAAGACAATAAAGCGTGGGACTTGCTTTCTAAAACGCGGGATTATCTTATTCAAAAAACTAAACTATTTGACAAAGATAAAGATAAAGAAGATTTAAAAGCCGCGTGGGAACAGATTTTTATAGCCGAAGGAAGCGATTATAACTGGTGGTACGGCGAAGACAGGACGTCGGGTATCGACGAACAATACGACAATCTTTACAGAACGCATCTTATTAACGTCTATAAAATTTTAAAGGATAATCCGCCGGACGACTATTATATCCCGATTATAGAGAAAAAACGGGCGGTAAAACCTAATCTGGATATTGTATCGTTTATATATCCTGAAATAGACGGCATAGTCGGTAATTATTTCGAATGGCTCGGAAGCGCGGTATATTTTCCAAGTATTTTATCTGGCAAGGCAATGGCGCATACCGACAGATTTATCAGAAAACTGCAATACGGATTTAATGCATCCGCGTTTTTTATAAGATTTGACTTTTTGGATAATAAAGGAATAGACGAACTATCAGATAAAGTTATCGAATTAAAGTTTGTCGATTCCGCAAACGTTGAATCTGCAAACATTAAAGTAAAACTTGAATTTAATGCCAATAACAATTTAAATATATTACTGAATTCACCTACGATTAATAATGGCGACAATGCAAGTCCGGACAACAATAACAACGGGATATCGCTTATAAAAGCCGTCTATAAAAACATTCTGGAGATATCCATACCGATTTTT